>NZ_JBMQQZ010000095.1:0-7740 GCF_057362025.1 Bordetella sp.
CTGGAAAAGGCCACGCTGCAGGATCTGGGCCAGGCCAAGCGCATCGAAGTGGGCAAGGAAAACACCACCATCATCGACGCCGCCGGCGACGGCAAGTCGATCGAAGCGCGCGTCAAGCAGATCCGCGTCCAGATCGAGGAAGCCACCTCGGACTACGACCGTGAAAAGCTGCAAGAGCGCGTGGCCAAGCTGGCCGGCGGCGTGGCGGTCATCAAGGTCGGTGCCGCGACGGAAGTCGAAATGAAGGAAAAGAAGGCCCGCGTCGAAGACGCCCTGCACGCCACGCGTGCCGCGGTGGAAGAAGGCGTGGTGGCTGGTGGTGGCGTGGCCCTGCTGCGCGCCAAGCAAGCCATTGCCAGCCTGAAGGGCGACACGCCTGACCAGAACGCCGGTATCAAGCTGATCCTGCGCGCCGTCGAAGAGCCGCTGCGCACGATCGTCACCAACGCCGGCGAAGAAGCCAGCGTGGTCGTGAATACCGTGCTGAGCGGCAAGGGCAACTACGGCTACAACGCCGCGACCGGCGAGTACGCCGACCTGGTCGAGCAAGGCGTGCTGGATCCGACCAAGGTGACCCGCACCGCGCTGCAAAACGCCGCGTCCGTCGCCAGCCTGCTGCTGACGGCCGAGGCCGCCGTGGTCGAGCTGGTCGAAGACAAGCCCGCTGCCCCGGGTGGCATGCCCGGCGGCATGGGTGGCATGGGCGGCATGGGCGGCATGGACTTCTAAGCAAGTCCTATCCGCTGGCCCCGGCCTTGCCGGGGCACTTGCTGCAAAAAAGCCAGGTTCATTGCGAACCTGGCTTTTTTTTGCGGCAAGGCCCGCAGCGCCTATCGGCGCGAGGCCGAGGTGTATTCGTTGGGAACCGAATAGTCGGGAACGAAGGCAACCAGCGCATCGTACGGCTGCGAGCCGTCCATGGGATCCCGGGACGCCTGCGCCACGCCCAGGCGCGCCTGTACCGCGCGCCACATGCTCGCCATCCCCTGCACTATCCCGCGTCCCAGGCGCCGGCGCGGTGGCGCGGCACGCAACGCGGCGTCCTCGGCCGGTACCGGCGTGGCGTGCGGGTTTACTGCGGCAGTGCTTGCGGCGTCGTTTCGCGAAGCAATACGAGTCGGCGGCGTGGCAACGGCGTGGACCGGATCCTGCGGGTGTTCCGGGCTGGACTGGCCTTCAATGGCGTGGATGTCTTTGATGCTGCGGCAGAACTCTTCGCTGGCGACGCGGCGGCTCAGCCAATTGCGCGCGATCCAGTAGGAATCCAGGCCGAGCTTCTTGCCTAGCGTGTCCCGTGCCGTGATCAGGTCAACGAAGGCCGAATAGAGCGGCTTGCCCGACTCGGAAAGGCCGCGCTGTATGCAGCGGCGCGACAGATCGCCTGCGTCGAACAGCCACACCACCTCGCCTTTGCGGGTGGCGGTCAGGCCGGACTTCCCGTTGCCTTCCGCGACGATTAGCGTGCCGCCTTTTCTGGCGCACACCGCAAGATCGTCGAAAACCAGCCGGCCGGGCATGTGCCGGCCGATCTCGCGCAAAACGTTCAGGACCTCGTCCCGTCGAAGACCCAGTTCTTTGCTGACGCGTATGGAGAGATCGTCGCGCAGGGTCACGGACGTCGTTTCCCCCTTCCAGACCGGCAGATGATAAGGACGTGCCGCGTTCAGGGCCTGCCTGCGGCCGTTCGAGGCGGACACCGGATCGACGGGTGTCGCCGGTTCCGACCCGATGGGAAGCGTCGTGCGCGCGGCATCGGTGGCGAAGACATGTTCGGCGTTGGTGGCCATCAGCAGGTGGCAGAGCTCGATCAGGCCGTCCTCCACCTTCTTGTATTGGGCGGGGTAGTCCGTACTGTGCGGGTCCAGCGGAAGGCACAAGGGATCCCAGACGCAGCGGCCGTTATCTATCTGTATGGCCGGCGAGACTGGGGAAGCGGGCAATGCCGGCGCGGCCGGAACGGTACCGGGATCGGTATCCGGGGGTATGACGAAATCCAGCACCGGATAAACGCGGTGACGGTCGCCCAATGCGGTAAGCCTGTCGAACAGAAGCCGGCCGGTATCCTCCGCGTAGATCAGCCGGAGCCGCTCCATGTACTCGCCCCGATGGCGGGCGTACTCGGGGCCCACGAGCGTGGTGAACAGGCCGTCGAGATTGTCTTCGATATACCCGTCCTGGTTTATCGCGACACGGTCCGCGGCGGGCATCACGACCAGATTGGCCGCGGCGCAGGTTGGGGATAGGGTCGGGTTGGGAAACATGGCGATCTCCGGTGAATCAGTAAAAGAAGGCGAGAGGGCGAGCCGCTAGGCGTCCGAATAACGCGAGAGGTCGCCCGCACGTCCTGGAATACCGACGTAAGGGTTGTTGGCGTTGTGCCTTCCGACCGGAACGCGCGGCCTGGAAGACGATGAGTTGAAGGTTCTGGCCAAGGCGCGCGCGGAGTCCTGCAGCCAGCGCGCGATGCCTTTGTGTTGCCTGGCATCCGGCGCATACGGTACGGGTAGACTCATGCCCGAATCGTCCTCGAGTGCCTGGGTTGCCATCGGCGAAGGGTCGGTGGACACCGGCGTGGCGGGCGCGACGGGCAATGCGGGGACGCTCGCCGTCCGCGGCGCGGATAGCGGCGACGATACCGCCGCGCCGCGACGCTGTCCCGGCTCCGCGCCGACCCGCCGTTCGACATCCCGGGACGTTGAGGTGGTGGTGCGGTATGGGGCGTGCGCGGGGTCCGCGATGAGTCGCCTGGCGCGGCTTTCGATCAATTCGTGTTCGAACTGGACCTGCATGCCCGCCCTATCCACGACTTTCGTCAACATGCCCAGCTTGACGGCCAGCATGTCGTGGATGCGGAGTAGGCGTAGAAAAGCACCACTGGCCTGCGCTTCGCTATCCAGCAGATCCCCGGATCTCGCATGTCGGGCAAGTGCCGCTTTGTCGAAGCTCCAGATGGGATCTTCCTCGCCCAGTTTGTGCACGCCCTCGGTACCCTTATCGCTGCGATGTATCAACATGACGGCACGGGAGCGGCCATACACCCACAGATCGGCCAGCAGCCGCTGGCCGATGGCAGTTCCCTCTACGGTACGCAATAGGACAAGCAGCTCGTCGCGGTCGTGCTTGCCGGCGTCCGTGAACCAGGCGGGCATCAGGCCTTCGAGATTGTCGAACCCGATTGCGTCGCGGCACCAGTCCGGCATGTATGCGGGATCTGGCGGATGCAGCCGTACTGGGAATGACGGTACAAATTGCGAGTACGCGATCGCCGGCGCGGTACGCAAGGCGAGCTCGGCCATGAAGGCCGGCTCGACCTGCTTTTGCAGCAGCGGCGGAACGCCCGGCCAGGCGGTTTCGGCGGCAAGGTTGCGCACCTGTGCCAAGGTCCAGACCAGCCTTTTGTACGCGTCGGGTCCGGAATGCACGGCCGCGCAGCCAAAGCCGTAATAGCAGTCCCACAGGACGCAGCCATCCACCGTGGTCGACACGCCGTACAGCGGCACAGGGGAGTCGTCAGGGCCCAGGTCGTCGCGCGGGCCGATCGCGATCCGCACGCCCTGGCTGTTTAATGCCTGCAAGTCCGCCAATACCCGTTCGCCGGTGCCGGTAGACGATACCAGCCCAAGCATGTCGGCGATCTGCGCCTGGTGCGGCGCGTATGCGTGAGCGACAAGGAAATGGCACAGGCCCTGGAACTGAATCGCGCCATAGTGTTGGGGATTCCGGGTGTCGAGTCGCTGCTGAAGGGTGCCTGCGTTGCCTTCGATGTGGTTATCGGCGGAAATGTTGACATAGTGAGAGACGTTCATGGACACCTGTGATCGATGTAATGTGAATCGCGCCCATACGGCCCGATTGCGTACTCCGGCGACCCCGGCCGTTCCCCGTACGGTTCATCATTCGGATCAATCCGGGATCGAGTAAGCGGGAAGGCGGATGCTGGGACAATCCCCGATATTTTTGGCGCCAATTTGGGATAGAATTTTCAGCTGCCCCACCTGCTCCGGGGGCGCCACGCTGGCGCTTCCCCGCCGGCGCCGCCCTTCCTCCATCCCGGATACGCCATGCCCACCACGCCCGAACAGTTCCCTTTCATTTCCGTGGCCGGAAAGCCCTACGAGCGTGGCCTGCAGTACGGCCGCGCGGCGGTGGACCGGGTGCGCAAGAGCGCGGCGATGTATGGCCAGACGCTGGTCACGCTGGGCTATGACGGCACGGCGCGCAAGCGGTTGGTCGCATCCTTCGCCAAGGAGATCGAGGCCTACGGCGCCCACTACATCGAGGAGATGCGCGGGATCGCCGACGGCGCCGGCGTGTCGCTCGAAGACATCGTGATGATCAATGCGCGCACCGAAGTGGTTGCCAAGGCACGCGCCGAGAAAAAGAAAGCCGCCGAACTGGAGCCGGGCGACGGCTGCACGGGTGCGCTGGTACTGCCCGAGCGCTCGGCCACCGGGAACCTGCTGCACGGGCAGAACTGGGATTGGCGCGCGGAATGCGCGGAAACGTCCATCGTGCTGCGCATACGCCAGGACGATGGCCCCGACATGCTGACCTTCGTGGAAGCAGGCGGCCTGGCGCGCAGTGGACTGAACAGCAAGGGCATCTCGATTACCGCGAACTACCTGGAATCGGACCGCGACTTCACGCAGCTGGGCGTGCCGCTGTCGCTGATCCGCCGCAAGGTGCTGGAACAGCAGCACTTCGCGCTGGCGATCAAGGCGGTGGCAACGACGCCGAAATCCTGCTCGAACAACATCATGCTGGGCATGGCGGACGGCTTCGGCATCGACTTCGAATGCACCACGGACGAGGCCTTCCCCATCTATCCGGGGGAAGATGACCTGATCGTGCACGCCAACCACTGGGTCAGCGAGGTGGCCCTGTGCAAGCTGCGCGATACCGGCCGCGCCAGCACCCCGGAAAGCCAGTATCGCGATTGGCGCGTGCGCCGACTGTTGAACAAGCGCGAAGCGCTGACGCGCGACGATCTTCGGGCGGCCTTTTTCGATGATTTCGGCGCACCCTATTCGGTGTGCCGGCCGCCGCGGCCGGGCAGCCACGACAACCTGTCCGCCTCCGTCGCGATGGTCGTGATGGAACCGGCGGTCGGCGAGATGGACGTGGTGCCCTTGCCGGCGCTCAATCGCGTGTACACGCGCTATAGCCTGTCCGCCGAGCCGCAGGTATTTACCTACGGCCAGACGGCCGGCGCCCGCTAACAGCCAGGAGCCTCCGCATGAGGATAGCCACCGTATCGTCCCGCGTGAAGCGGGTGCTTGCCCCCGCCTGGATGGCCGCGGCGGGGATGGCCCTGGCCTGGGCGGCGGCCCCGGGCATCGCGCGCGCCACCGATGCCGCGCCGCTGCGCATCGCGATGACCGCCGACATCCGGTCCACGGAGCCCGGCGTGAATCGCGACGCCAACAGCGATATGGTGGCATTGCATATCGTCGAAGGGCTGGTGGCGTTCGGCGAACATGCCGAGATCAAGCCGCTGCTGGCCAAGTCCTATACCATCGGCGACGACGGCAAGACCTATACCTTCACGCTGCGCGATGGCGTCATGTTCCAGAACGGGGCGCCGCTGACCGCGCAGGATGTGGTGTGGAGCTGGAACTACTTCATGAACCCGAAGACGGCGTGGCGCTGCCGTGGCGATTTCGATGGCAGAGGCGCGGCGAAGGTGACGTCGATCGAAGCGCCCGACGCGCATACGGTGGTGTATCGCCTGGACAAGCCCTATGGGCTGTTCCTGGCGTCGCTGGCACGTCCCGATTGCGCCGGCAGCGGCGTGGTGCACCGGGATTCGCTGAATGCGGATGGCAGCTGGAATAAGCCGATCGGCACGGGCCCCTTCATGCTGAAGGAATGGAAGCGCGGGCAGTACATCAGCCTGGCCAGGAATCCACACTACGCCAATCAGGATGGCAAGCTTGACGGCTTTACGGGCTCGAAGCGGCCACTGGTGGATGAGGTGCGCTTTATGGTCGTGCCGGACGACGCGACGGCGAAGGCGGCGCTGCAGCGCGGCGATATCGATATCATCCAGGACCTGTCGTACACCGATGTGAAGCCCATGCAGGCGGTGCAAGGCGTGAAGGTGGCTTCGTCGCCGGTGATGAGTTTGACTGGATTGCTGATGCAGACTCGCGATCCCCTGCTGTCCAACGTGAAGCTGCGGCAGGCCATCGTGCATGCGATCGATAATGCGCAGTTGGTGGCGGCGGTGGGCGATGGCCTGATGCAGCCCAGTACGTCGATGGTGCCTTTGATTTCGTCGTACTACGACAAGGCGCAGCGGGAGACATGGAAGTACGACCCGGCGCTGGCGCAGAAGCTGGTGCAGGAGTCGGGGTACAAGGGACAGGAGATCGCGATTATCGCGACGAAGCGCTATCCGGAAGCCTATACGTCGGCGGTCATTATCCAGGCGATGCTGCAGGCGGTGGGGATCCATACGCGGCTGGATGTGATGGAGTGGACGACGCAGCTGGACCGCTACAACAGCGGGAAGTACCAGATGATGACGTTTCCTTATTCCGCGCGATTGGATCCGAGTCTGAACTACGAGATGATGTCGGGCAACAAGGATAAGCAGCCGCGCAAGGTGTGGGACGATCCAAAGGCGCTGGCGCTGATCGAGTCGTCGTCGACGATTACCGATACGGCGCAGCGGCAGGCGCAGTTCGATGCGCTGCACAAGCTGTTCCTGGCGGATGCGCCGATGATGCCGTTGTTCAATGGGCTGGATGTGGCCGCGTTCCGGGAGACGGTGAAGGGATATACGCCGTGGGCCTTGAAGCGGGCCCGCGCGTGGGAGGTGACGCGGAGCCCGTAGGCGGCGAACGGCTTCAGCGCATGCGGACCTGGCCGAATTTGAACCAGGCGTGGGAGATTTTCCCTTCGGTGACGCGATAGATGGCGACGATGTCGACTTCGCCTATACCGTCGGGGAAGGTGCGGGTGACGACTTCCTGGTCCACCACCATGTCGTCGACGGCGATACGGTTGATCAGTCTGGCATGCAAGGCTTCGTCCTTGAAGCGTTCGGTGTATCTGGCCCTGACCTGGTCGATTCCCGATGCGAGGAGTTTGTCGGGGAATTCGAAGTTGCGGCAGTCGTCGGACCAGTGGCGCATGTAGGCATCGATGTCGCGATTGTTGTAGTCGATCAGTTGTTGCTGGACTGCTTTCAGTATCCGGGGGTCGGGGCTGGCTGGCGGGACCATACGTATCTCCATGACGTCGTCGGGCAACGGATGAGTATCGTACTTTACGAATCGCGTGGGTCTTGCTGATGCCGTGCGCTGATATGTGCTGTTGGCGGATGTCTTGCTGATCCCGTCCGTCGGGGGTGGTGCCTGTCGGGACCAGCCCGATCGTCCGTCCCGGCGCGCGGGCGCCGGGCACCGCGTCGCTAATCTCGTCCGGCGGGCGTTCGCTTGTGGTGTGCTTGGCGATGGCGTCCGCGCCTCGCCTCCCTTCGATTCCGCTCGCTCGGCCTCAACGGGCTGGCCCCGACAGGCACCACCCCCGACGGACTCCGGTTTGCCTTACTCACTGTTCGCTGGGCCGGGCGGCGTTCTTGCGCTTCGTGGGTTGCCGGTGCTGCCGCTGGAAGATTTTGCATTGCACGTCGCATCGAGGCCGCCCAGCGCGGCCCCGCTGCGCCTACGCCGTAGTTGAATGCGACGGGCTGCATGCGAATGGCGGTGAGGATGGCAACGCGTTCATCATGCC
>NZ_JBMQQZ010000096.1:0-55183 GCF_057362025.1 Bordetella sp.
CGCAGCGACCGTAATTAAGGCAAACCGGAGTCCGTCGGGGGTGGTGCCTGTCGGGGCCAGCCCGTTGAGGGCGAGCGAGCGGAATCGAAGGGAGGCGAGGCGCGGACGCCATCGCCAAGAACACCGCAAGCCAACGCCCGCCGGACGAGATTAGCGACGCGGTGCCCGGCGCCCGCGCGCCGGGACGGACGATCGGGCTGGCCCCGACAGGCACCACCTCCGACGGACGGCATCAGCAAAATACCCGCGGACAGCAACCATCAACGGACAAGCATCAGCAAAACCCCCGCAGACAGCAACCATCAGCGAACGACATCAGCCCCCCTCACCGACTAAGCCCACGCGCCGCGATAGGCCAAATCCCTTCCACCACCCCCGCCCGCATCGCCACCAACGTGTCATGCAGATTGAACGTCGGATCGCAATGCGAAGGCACCAGCAGCAACTTCGTCCCCAACGCGGGCGTCGCCGCCCCCGCCGCCACCCGCACCACGCCATGCTCGTCATTCGCCGCGACATACGTCAGCCCGGGTCGCTCATGCACCCGCGGCAACCCACACTCGATCGTCGTCGACTTCAACCCCGCATCCAGCACCACGCGATCCGCGCAAGGCGTACTCATCACCGTACTCAGCAAAAACAGGCTATTGCGCAACTGCAGCTCGCCCGCCCACTCGTTATCGCCGTAATCCCCATCCATAAAGGCATACGTCCCCGCCTGCAGTTCCGTATAGACCCCGCCAGGCCCGTCGAACTCCGCCGTCCCCGTCCCGGAGCCCGTAATGATCGGGCAGGCATAGTCATGCTCAGCCAGAATCCGCGCGCACTCCTTGGCCCGCGCCGCCGTCTCGCGGCACGCGGCAGCGCGCTCGGCATGACCGCGCCGGTGCTGCAGCGACCCGTGATACGCCTGCAGACCGGCAAACCGCAAACCCGGCAGACTCTCGATACGCCGTGCCAGCTCCAGCGCCGCGGTCGGCGACGACACCCCGCAACGTCCCTGGCCCACATCCAGCTCGACCAGCACATCGATACGCGCGCCATGCCTCGCCGCCGCGCGGGAAAGATCCGCCACATTGTCCACATGGTCCACGCACACGCTGATCCGCGCCTGCCTGGCGAGCGACGCCAGCAGATCCAGCTTGGCGGCACCGACGACCTCATTGCTGATATGGATATCGTGTATGCCGGCGGCGACGAAGGGCAATGCTTCGCTGACCTTCTGCACGCACACCCCTCGCGCACCCAGCGCCGCCTGGCGCAACGCCACTTCCGGACATTTGTGAGCCTTGGCATGGGGCCGCAGGGCGACGTCGCAGCGGTCGGCCCATTCTTGCATGGTGCGCAGATTGTGCTCGAAGGCATCCAGGTCCAGCACCAGGCAGGGCGTATCCACCTGATCCCATGCATCGCCGACGCGCGCCGGCGGCGGCAATTGCGGCAATGGCGCGGCCTCGCCCGTCACGTCCAGTTCGGTGTTGTCCAAGCAGATCTCCTGACATGTTGATAAGCGCCGCCCGTGGCGACGCCTGACTGATTCCTGAATTTATGCTCAACTACGGCGTTCTACGCGCTACGTCGTCGCATCCGCATGACACCCGCCGCAGGGCGGTTGCCCCGGGACTTGAATAAGCGTAAAGTGAATTCATGTTTGCTGGTTTGCCGATAACCGGGCCGACTGGGCAAACTGGCACAAGCGCTGCGCCCTATGTTCGATATCCTCGTCTATCTTTTTGAAAATTACTACACGCCGCAAGCCTGTCCTGCTGCGGATGTACTGGCGAAACGTCTGGCCGCGGCGGGCTTCGAACACGAAGACATCGACGATGCGTTGGGCTGGTTGTACGGCCTGGCGGAGACCACCGAGCGCTGCGTGGATCTGGCTCAGCAGCCCGCGACCGGTACCCGCATCTACACCGACAGCGAATACCGGCAGCTGGGTAGCGAAGCCATCGGCTTCATCACCTTCCTGGAGTCGGCCGGCGTCCTGCCCGCTCCCCTGCGAGAGATCGTCATCGACCGTGCGCTGGCGGCGCCGGAATCGCCCGTTCCCCTGTCCAAGCTGAAGATTACCGCGCTGATGGTGCTCTGGAGCCAGGAAGCGGACATCGATAACCTGGTCCTCGAAGAACTGCTCGACGACGACGGCGACGTCCGCTGCCTGCATTAAAGACTTGCCTGCGCCGAACCCGGCCGGCCTTCGGGCCGGCTTTGCTTTGGCGCGCAGGATACCCGCCAGTCCATGACCTACATCGGCCGTTTCGCTCCCAGCCCCAGCGGGCCGCTGCACGCGGGATCGCTGGTCGCCGCATTGGCCAGCTACCTGGATGCGCGTGCCCATGGCGGCACATGGCTGCTGCGCATCGAGGACATCGATAAGCCGCGTACCGTGCCGGGCGCCGACCGCCTCATCATGCGGCAGTTGCGCACGCTGGGATTGCAATGGGACGGCGAGGTGATGTGGCAGTCCCAGCGTGATGCCGTGTACCGCCAGGCCATGGAAGACCTGACGGCCCGGGGGCTTGTCTACGGCTGCGCCTGCACGCGCCGCGAAATCATCGAAAACCATGCGGCGCTGGAGCGGGCGCGTGGGATCCGCCAAGCCCTGGTAGACGGCGAGCGGCCCTATGTCGGGACGTGCCGCGACGGCTTGCCGCCGGGCAGGCTGCCCCGCGCATGGCGCCTGCGAGTGCCGCCGGGCGAGGAAAGCTTCACCGACCGCTGGCTGGGCGAGCAGCGCCAGAACGTGGCCCAGGCGGTGGGCGATTTCGTGCTGCGGCGCGCGGACGGCATGTGGGCATATCAATTGGCGGTGGTGGTGGATGACGCGGCGCAAGGCGTCACCGACATCGTGCGCGGCGCCGATCTGCTCAGCTCGACCGCGCGCCAGCGCGTCCTGGCGCGACTGCTCGGCGCCCAGCCGCCGCGCGTCATGCATGTGCCGCTGGTCCTGGACCCCGTCACGGGGTTGAAGCTGTCCAAGCAGAACCACGCCCCGGCGCTGGACCTGGCCCGACCTGTCCAAGCGCTGGGGCAGGCCTGGCGCGTCCTGGGTTTCGCGCCCATCGCGGCCGATGGTCCCACGCGTTTCCTGGCCGAGGCCATCGCGCAATGGGGCCGCCGCTATAAGGGCTGAAAATCCGCATTCAGCAGGCGCACCAGCAAGCCGGTCCCGTCGTCGCCGACGCGAAGCTCGCCGTAGCGGGCCTGTTCGTATCGCGCGGCCTCGCCCTCCGGAAAGAAGAACGCGTTGGTCACCAGGCGCACCCCGTCGGCGCGCAACCGGTAGCGCAGCACCACCTCGCGGGCGTCGTGGGGTTCCGGCGCCGGTTGCACGCGCACGGGCTGGGCGACGCCTTCCGCATCGGGCAGCAGGACGAGATAGCCATCGGTGGCCGGGCCGCCCCACAATCCGGCCACGGTGGCCGGCCGCCCGTCCTGCAGGCGGGAAATTTCCCGCGCCGCGGCAAAGCGCAGGGCCATATAGTCGCCCTGCATGAAGGCGCGCGGGTCGGCCGGGGCCAGCGCCAGCCGCACGATATGTCCGCTGGCCAGCAGTTGCTCGCGCTGCCAGATCCCGGTGTTGACGACCGCCAGCGCCAGGGCCAGTCCGGCCACGATGACCCCCGCCCACAGCGGCCGCCGAGGGGCCGCCGCAACGACCGGCACGGCGGGCCTGGCGCCCTCCAGCCAGCGCGGCAGGCGCCAGGCGACGAGCCGCATGACCAGCAGCAGAACGCCCGCGCCGGCCAGCCAGAGCGACTTTTGCAGCAGGGGAACGCCTAATTGGTAGTAATAGAGAACCAGATAGATCAGCAGTACGGCCTGGCCCCAGCGCAGCAGGCGCGGCCGGCCCAGTCCGAAGCCCAGCAGGATCCACGCCAGAGCGAAGGCAATGCCGGGCGCCGGCAGCCAGCACACCGCCAGGATCAGCAGGCCCAGCGGCACGCCGACGCGGACGCTGGCCGGCAGGACCGCGCGCCGGCGCCGTATCAAGGCCCAGGCCACGGCGACCGGCAGCAGGGCGGCCAGGAGCAGATACAGGACGCCGGGCGGGTGCAGGCCCCACAGGGCGGGCAGCTCCCACACCGGCACGCCGGTCGCCTGGAGGGCAGCCAGCTGCGCGGTCAGCGCGAACGCCCAGGCCAGGGGTTGCAGGGTGTCGCGCCGCGACATGGGCATGCGTTCGCGCACCAGGAAAGCGGCGGCCGCCAGCCAGGCGCCCGCCACGCACGCCGGCAGCCAAACCGCCAGGCCGCGTACCATGTCGAAACCCATCCAGCTCAGGACGTGCTCGTACAGGTCCTGCGTGCTGGCGGAAAACGACGTCAATATAAAGAGGGCCAGCGCGATCATGACGCCACTGAGGAACCGCAGGATGGCATCCGGGGCAAGGATATAGACCGCGACCGCCAACACCAGGATGAGCAGCGCCGAGCCCGTGGGCGAATTCGACACGGACAGCCCCGCGGCCGCCAGGATCTGGCCGGAGAAGGCCAGCGCCGTGGCGCACTGGCGCCAGAACAGCTGGCGCGCGTTGCGGGCCACCGCGACGCCGGCCACGCACAGCACGAGCCCCAGCACCAAAGCCGAGGGAGCGGTCGGGACGATGCCGGAAGCCACCAGGAACACCAGCAGCAGCAGGGTGGCGATCCACGCGCTCAGGCCCAGCAAACCCTGCACATACCAAGGCGTGGCCGTGCGCCGGGCGATCCGCGGGCCCAGTTGCGCCACGGCAGCGGCGGTGCCCGCTTCGTCGACGGCCCCGCCGGCGGACGCGGCGGTTTCCGGGGCCGCCGACGGGGCGCCGGGTGGCAGCGCGCCGGCCGGTTCGCCGGCTGCCCGCACGTAGGCATCGGCGGGGTCGAAGGTCGGGCCGGCGTGCCGGTCCGGGGCGGCGCCGGCCTGTCGCGAGGCAAGGCTACGCAGCCACCGGGCGGCGACCACCGCCTCGCCCATCAGCAGGCCGGCCAGCGGCAGGGCAACCCAGACGCCGGGGTCGATCCGCAGCAGCCACTCGCCCACCACCCGCAGGGACACGCAGACCACGCCCGCCGCCAGCAGCGCCAGGATCACCAGGTCCAGGCGGATGCGCGTATAGAAATAGCCGAGCACCAGCGTCACGCCGACCCAGGCCAGCCCGGTATAAGTGCCCAGGCCCTCTACCACGGATTCCCCGAACATCAGGGCCAGGGCCAGCACGCCGACCGCCAGCAGGACCAATACCCTGGGCCCCACCCCGGTACGCGCGTGCCCCCGCCAGGCGCAGAATTCCCAAATGGCCAGCATCAAGAGGTTGGCCGCGCTGACGATCAGGCTGGGAAAACCCGGCCCGTCGAAGACCACCCACCAGGACAGCACGCGTTCGCCCAGCAGCAGGGCCAGGGCGATATTGGCCAGCACGATCCAGAACAGCCATACCCCCTGGCTGCGTGCCGCGACGGCCCAGGGCAGCATCAGGCCGCTCCACAGGGCGAACAGCTCCCAGGTATCGGCGCCGGTCTGGTAGGTCTGGCCTACCAGCGCCAGCAGGGCGCCCAGGAACACGCTCGCCAGGCCGACCATGCAGGCGCGGCCGTGCGCCGCGACAGGCGTGCGCGCCGGGCGCGCGTACAGGAACGCGGCAAGCAAGGCGCTTGCTGCCAGCAGTACCTGCGCCCCTGTCAGGCGCTGCACTTTTGTCATGGCGCCCCAGTTGGCCGCGACCCAGCAAACCACCGCGCTGGCCAGCAGCAAAAGCCCGAGCGCCAGCGTCGCACGCGCCAGAAACGCGCGCCAAGCGTGCAATTCCGATCCTGCCGGCGTGTGGGTATCGACTTGCATGTGGCGATTCTCCCCTCTTATCATCCGCGCTATTGCGGCGGGCCGCCGCCATTGGAAACACATGAGCAAAACGCTGATTATTGCCGAGAAGCCCTCGGTCGCCCTCGATATATCACGCGCCCTGGGAGGCTTCGCGCGTGAAGGGGAATACTTTGAAAGCGAACGTTACGTCCTGAGTTCCAGCGTCGGCCATCTGCTGAGCCTGGTGGCGCCGAACGATCCCGTCAAAGGCAAATGGAGCTTCGCCCACCTGCCGGTGATACCCCCGCAGTTCGAATTGGATCCGACCGACAAACGGTCCAGCGAGCGCCTGAAGCTGCTCGTCCGGCTGGCCAAGCGCAAGGATGTCGACAGCATCATCAACGCCTGTGACGCGGGCCGCGAAGGCGAGCTGATTTTTCGTTACATCATCCAGTACGCAGGGGTGAACAAGCCGATCCGCCGTCTGTGGCTGCAGTCCATGACGCAGGCCGCCATCCGCGAGGCCTTCGCCAATCTGCGCGACGACAGCGTCATGAAGCCGCTGGAAGCCGCGGCGCGCTCGCGTGCCGAGGCCGATTGGCTGGTCGGCATCAACGGCACGCGCGCCATGACTGCCTTCAACAGCAAGGACGGCGGCTTTTTCAAGACCCCGGTGGGGCGCGTGCAAACACCCACCCTGGCCATCGTGCACGAACGCGAAAACCGCATTCGCGCGTTCGTGTCGCGCGACTTCTGGGAAGTGCGCGCCACCTTCGTCGCCGCGGCCGGCCTGTACGAAGGCCGCTGGATCGACCCCGACTTCAAGAAGGACGACCGCGATCCGGAAAAGCGCGAATCGCGGCTGTGGTCGCTGGCGGCCGCGCAAAGCGTGGTCGCGGCCTGCCGCGAGCAGCCGGGCACCGTTACCGAGGAATCCAAGCCCTCCACCCAGCTTTCGCCCGCGCTGTACGATCTGACTTCGCTACAGCGCGAAGCCAACGGGCGTTTCGGCTTTTCGGCCAAGACCACGCTGGCGCTGGCGCAAACGCTTTACGAACGGCACAAGGCGCTGACCTACCCGCGTACCGATTCGCGCTATCTGCCCGAGGACTACATCAACACCGTGCGCGACACCATGCGCACGCTAGCCGACGCGCAGGGCGGCCCCGCCGCGGCAACGGCGCGCCATGCGGCGAAGATCGTGGCGCAGAACTGGGTCAAGCCCAACCGGCGCATCTTCGACAACAAGAAGGTGTCCGATCACTTTGCCATCATCCCCACCCTGCAGGTGCCGCGCGACCTGAGCGAAGCGGAAGCCAAGCTCTACGACCTGGTCCTCAAGCGCTTCCTGGCGGTGTTTTTCCCCGCGGCGGAATACCGAGTGACGACCCGCATGACCGACGTGCAGGGCCATCGTTTCCGCACCGACGGCAAGGTGCTGGTGGCGCCGGGCTGGCTGGCCGTCTATGGCAAGGAAGCCCAGGACGAGGACGCCAACCTGGTGCCGGTCGCCGATGGCGAAAAAGTCCGCACCGAGGAAATCGAAGCCGTGGGCCTGGCCACCAAGCCGCCGCCACGCTACAACGAAGCCACGCTGCTGTCCGCCATGGAAGGCGCCGGCAAACTGGTGGAAGACGAAGAACTGCGCGAAGCCATGTCCGAGCGCGGCCTGGGTACGCCGGCCACCCGCGCGGCCATCATCGAAGGCTTGCTCAACGAAGGCTACCTGCGCCGCGAAGGACGCGACCTCGTGCCCACCGCCAAGGCGCGCCAGCTGATGACACTGCTGTCCGGCCTGGACGTGACGGAACTGACCTCGCCCGAACTGACCGGCGAGTGGGAACACAAGCTCAAGCAGATCGAACAGGGCGGCCTGCAGCGCGATGCCTTCATGCGCGAAATTGCGCAGATGACGCAGGTCATCGTCAAGCGCGCCAAGGAATACGAACGCGATACCGTGCCCGGCGACTATGCCACGCTGCACACGCCGTGTCCCAAATGCGGCGGCGTGGTGAAGGAAAACTATCGCCGCTATGCCTGCACCAATTGCGACTTCTCCATCGGCAAGCATCCGGGCGGACGCACCTTCGAACTACCCGAAGTCGAGGAACTGCTGGCCAAACGCGAAATCGGTCCGCTGCAGGGATTCATCAGCAAAATGGGCCGGCCGTTCGCGGCCATCCTGCGCATCACCGACGAATACAAGCTCGAGTTCGATTTCGGCCAGAGCAACGACGAGGACAGCGAGCCGGTCGACTTTTCCGGCCAGACACCGGTCGGCCCTTGCCCGAAATGCCACTCGCGCGTGTTCGAACATGGCATGAGCTATGTCTGCGAGAAATCCGTCGGACCGGAGAAGACCTGCACCTTCCGCTCCGGCAAGGTCATCCTGCAGCAGGAAATATCGCGCGCGCAGATGGAAAAGCTGTTGACGGAGGGCCGTACGGATCTGCTCGACGGGTTCGTCTCCAGCCGCACCAACCGCAAGTTCAAGGCGTATCTGGTGCGCCAGCCCGACGGCAAGATCGGCTTCGAATTCGAGCCGCGCCCCGAAAAACCGGGTGCCAAGAGCACCGGCAGGACGGCCCCGGCCAAGACTGCCGCGAAAACCGCCGGAAAGACCGCCGCGAAGCGCGCGACCAAGACCGCGGCGAAGACGGCGGCGGCCGGCGAAGGCGATACGCAGGACGCAGGCGCGGCGGAAACGACGGCCGCGCGCGCGCCGGCCGCCAGGAAAACCGCAGCCAAGAAGACCGCGGCCAGGAAAGCGCCGGCGAAAAAAGCCGCCGCGAAAAAGGCCGCGACCAAGACAACCGCCTGACACGGAAAACGAGGAGACAGTCCACCATGCAGCAGCATTTCATCGACAACCGTCCCGTGCCGTCGTCCGCCGGCGAATTCATTCCGGTCATCGACCCTTCCACGGGACAGGAATTCGACGCCATCCCGCGCGGCAATGCGGCCGATATCGATCGCGCCGTCACCGCGGCGCGCCAGGCCTACGAAGGCGCGTGGGGCGCCCTGACGGCCGCCGAACGCGGCCGCCTGCTGCTGAAGCTGTCGCTGCTGGTAATGGACCACTTCGATGAGCTGGCGGCCCTCGAATCGCGCGATTGCGGCAAGCCGACCAAGCAGGCGCGTGCCGACGTCACCGCTGTCGCGCGCTATTTCGAGTTCTACGGCGGCGCGGCCGATAAGCTGCACGGCGAAACGCTGCCGTACCAAAACGGCTATACGGTGCTCACCCTGCGCGAGCCGCACGGGGTTACCGGGCACATCGTCCCGTGGAACTACCCTCTGCAGATTTTCGGCCGCAGCGTGGGCGGCGCGCTGGCGGCGGGCAACGCCTGCGTCGTCAAGCCCGCGGAAGACGCCTGCCTGTCGGTACTGCGTATTGCCGAGCTGGCCGCCGAAGCCGGTTTCCCGCCCGGCGCGATCAATGTGGTCACGGGCTACGGCCACGAAGCAGGCGATGCCCTGGCGCGCCATCCGGGCATCGACCACATTTCCTTCACCGGCTCGCCCGCCATCGGGATCCTTGTCACGCAGACCGCGGCGGCCAACCATACGCCGGTCACCACCGAGCTGGGCGGCAAGTCGCCGCAGATCGTCTTCGCCGACGCCGACTTCGACGCCATGCTGCCGGTGGTCATCAATGCCATCGTGCAGAATGCCGGCCAGACATGCTCGGCGGGCAGCCGCCTGCTCGTCCAGCGCGAGGCCTATGAGGCGGTGCTGGAAAAAGTCGGCGCGGCCTTCGCCGCCCTGCGCACCGGCCCAGCCGATCAGGACCTGGATTGCGGGCCGCTGATCCGGAAAAGCCAGCAGGCACGGGTCGCCGATTTCCTGGCCCAGGCGCGCGCCGACGGCATCGCCACCGTGGCGCAGGGCAAGCTCAGCGACAGCGCGCCGGCGGCCGGCTACTACCAGGTTCCGACGCTATTGCGCGATGTCCCGCTCACCCATCGGCTGGCGCGCGACGAAGTCTTCGGCCCCGTGCTGGCGGCCATGCCCTTCGACGACGAAGCCGATGCCGTACGCATCGCCAACGCCACCGATTACGGCCTGGTGGCCAGTGTCTGGACGCGCGACGGCGGACGCCAGCTGCGCATGGCGCGCAAGGTGCGCGCCGGCCAGGTTTTCATCAATAACTATGGGGCGGGCGGCGGCATCGAACTGCCTTTCGGCGGCGTCAAGGCCAGCGGCCATGGACGGGAAAAAGGCTTCGAAGCGCTGTACGGCTTTACCGTGCTGAAGACGGTCTCGATCAAGCACGATTAAGGCACCGCCAGCCGGCGCGCGGGCTCGCGGGCTCGCGCGGCGGCCGGCGGCAAATCACGCTTCGTCCTCGTACCACACGCCCCCTGCCAGCATCATGCGGTGATGGCCGTAGCCGGCAGGCATCATGGGGTAGCAGTTTTCCTGTTCCGCCACGCAAACGTCCAGGAAATAAGGCCCGGGGCTATCCAGGCATTGCGCCAGCGCATTGTCCAGGTGCGCGGGGTCGCTTACCCGCGCGGCATTCCATCCGAACGCCTTGGCCACCGCCACGAAGTCCGGCAGCGAGGCGTTATAGCTGTGGCTGTAGCGGCCGCCGTGGATCAGCTCCTGCCACTGGCGCACCATGCCCATATAGCCGTTGTTGCACAACACCACCTTGACCGGCGTTTCGTGCTGGACCGCCGTCGATAGCTCCTGGATGTTCATCAACACGGACGCATCGCCGCTGACGCACACCACCGTGCGGTCCGGATGGGCGATCTGCGCGCCGATCGCCGCGGGCAGCCCATACCCCATCGTGCCGGCGCCGCCCGATGTCAGCCAGCGATTCGGCTGTTCGAACCGCAGATACTGCGCGGCCCACATCTGGTGCTGGCCGACGTCCGTCGATACCACCGCATCGTGCCGCGCCAGCGCCGCGTCCAGGCGGCGCATCAGTTGCTGCGGCAGAATGGCGTCGTCGCGCGGTTCGACACGCAGGCAGTCCCTGGCGCGCCACCGTTCGATGCGGCGCCACCAGGTTTCCAGCTGCGCGCCTGGCTCCGCGCGCTCGGCCAGCGCCTGCCGCAAGGCCTGGACCAGCGGCAGGCAATCGCCCACCATCGCGACGTCCACACGCACGACCTTGTTGATGGATGCCGGATCGATATCGATATGGATCTTGCGCGCATGGGGACAGAAATCCGCCAGCCGGCCGGTAATGCGATCGTCGAACCGTGCCCCCACGCAAACGATCAGGTCCGCATGGTGCATGGCAAGGTTGGCCTCCAGCGTCCCGTGCATGCCCAGCATGCCGAGGAATCGCGGGTCGGATGCGGGGAAGGCGCCCAGGCCCATCAGGGTCAAGGTGCAGGGCGCATCCACATGGCGTACCAGATCGGTGAAGGCCGCGCACGCCTCGGGACCGGCATTGATCAGACCGCCCCCGCCGTAGAACACAGGACGCCGGGCCTGCGCGATCAGGTCGGCGGCGCGGCGCACGGCGCTTTGCGGCACTTTGAATGAGGTCTTGGCGGCCTGGCGGCGTGCCCGCAAGGCCGTCACCCCATGACGCTCGTCGGCGGGCAGGGTCTCGTCCGGGTCGGCCGGCAGGGCCAGTTGCACATCCTTGGGAAAATCCACCAGCACCGGACCGGGCCGCCCCTGCCGCGTCACGGCCAGCGCGCGGGACACCGTATCGGCGACGGCGTCGACACGGAGGATCTGTGCATTCCATTTGGTGACGGGACGCGAAATACCGATGGCGTCGCATTCCTGGAATGCGTCCGTGCCGATGGCAGCGGTCGCCACCTGACCGCTGATGCACAGCACCGGGATCGAATCGCACATGGCATCCAGCAGTCCGGACGTCGTATTGGCCATGCCCGGACCGGAAGTCACCAGCACCACGCCGGTACGGCCGGTCGTGCGCGCATAGCCCTGGGCCGCGTGCACGGCCGCCTGCTCGTGCCGTACCAGTACATGGCGCAGCCGCGGTTCCGAGTACAGGGCATCGTACAGCGGCAGCATGGCGCCGCCCGGATAGCCAAAAATGGTGTCGACGCCATGCGCGATCAGCGTCTCCAGCAGGATGCGGGCGCCGTTCGGGGCGGGGGGCGCGCCGTCGGCGTCGGCGCTGTTCAATGCCAGGGAGGAAAGACGATCGTTCATGGACACCATCTTATGGTGGAACAACCGGAATTTTTATCCTGTTTTTCTGCTGAAACGGCCCAGATCCAGTAAATTAGTCTTATAAAACTGGAATTTAAAGAAAATGCATCTGGATAAATTCGATTTGGCCATCCTGCGTGTCCTGCAGGACAACGCGCGGGCCAGCCTGAACGAGATCGGCGCCGCGGTCGGGCTGTCTTCCACGCCCTGCTGGAATCGCATCAAGCGCATGGAAGGCGCGGGCGTGATCCGCGGCTATACGGTGAATATCGATCCGGCCGCGCTGGGCTTCATGGATACCGTCATCGTGCATGTCACCCTGGAAAGCCACAGCGAGGAAACGCTGTACGAATTCGGCCGCGCGCTGGCGCAGATACCGGAAGTGCTGGAAGCCTTCCTGGTTTCCGGCGACTACGACTACTACATCCGCATCGCCGTACGGGATACGCGGGACTATGAAAGACTGCTGCGCGAACAGCTCTACCGCATCCCCGGCATCCGCCACAGCAAGTCCAGTTTCGTGCTGCGACGGCTGAAGGAATCCATGCTGCCGCTGTCGCCCCCCGCGCCGATATAATCCTGCGTCACTTCGCCCGATCGCGCGATCGGCTACTCACTTACCGCGACATGCGCGCGGACCCTGGCTGGACATGACCGAAGCAACTTCCAAACCCTGGTACGTCGTGCGGCGTTCCAAGCTGCACGGCAATGGCGTATTCGCCGCCCGCAAGATCCCGGCCGGCACGCGCATCATCGAATACGGCGGGGCGCGCATCAGCGCCAAGGAAGCCGACCGCCGCCATCCCACGAATCCGGACGATCCCTTCCACACATTCTTCTTTTCGCTGTCCTCCGGCAAGGTCATCGACGGCGGCGACAAAGGCAACGATGCACGCTGGATCAACCACAGCTGCGCGCCCAACTGCGAATCGCAGGAAGGCAGCGGCGGCAAGCGCGTATATATCCATGCCCTGCGCGACATCAAGCGCGGCGAGGAACTCTTCTACGACTACGGGCTGGTACTGGACGGCAAAATCACCAAGGCGATGAAAGAGGGCTACAAATGCCTGTGCGGCGCGCCCGAATGCCGCGGCACGATGCTCGCCCTGCCCAAGAAGAGCAAGAAGAAAAAGAAGGATTAGGCCCGGGCTGGCATACAATGCTTTTCATGCCGCCCGCCAGCGGCATTGAGTACGTCTTCAGGGCGGGGTGAAACTCCCCACCGGCGGTAGGCCACGCGACGTGGCAAGCCCGCGAGCGCCCGCGGTCCGGCAACGGTCGGCGGGGTCAGCAGATCTGGTCAGATTCCAGAGCCGACGGTCATAGTCCGGATGAGAGAAGATGTGCCGGCACACTTCCGTACCCCGCGCGCCCCTGGGCGCGCATGCGGTCTTGCGTTTGGCTGTCCATAGCCCTGAAACGTTTTTCGCCCAACTTTTCGCGAGAGCGTTTCAATGTCCCAAGCATCCACCCCCACCATTGCCACGGATCCGCGCACGCCGTCGATCTTCGCGCAACCTTTCCCCATGCGCCTGGCGCGTGCCCTGCACCACATGCGCCTGGGCCGTCCCGTCATCGTCCTGGACGACGACGACCGGGAAAACGAGGCCGACCTGATCGTCGCCGCCGACAAAATCACCGTTCCCGTCATGGCCCAGCTGATTCGCGACTGCAGCGGCATCGTCTGCCTGTGCCTGACCGACGAGACACTGGATCGGCTGGCCCTGCCGCCCATGACGGCGCGCAACGAAAGCCGTCACGGCACTGCCTTCACCGTATCGATCGAGGCACGCGAAGGCGTCACCACCGGCGTCTCGGCCAGGGATCGCGTCACCACCATCCGCGCCGCCATCGCGCCGCACGCCCAGGCCGGCGACATCGTCTGCCCGGGACACGTCTTTCCGCTGCGTGCCCAGCCCGGCGGCGTGCTGGCGCGGCGCGGCCATACGGAAGGATCGGTCGACCTGGCCATCCTGGCCGGACTGCGCCCGGCGGCGGTGCTGTGCGAACTCATGAACGACGACGGTACGATGACCCGCGGCGATGCCATCGACCGCTATGCCGCCAAGCACGGCCTGGTCGCCCTGACCATCGCGGAACTGGCCGACTATCGCCGCGCGCAGGCCTCGCAGGACCGCACGACGCAGGACCTGGAGTCGAAGGCCGCCTAGCGGTGTAGCGTCAAAGGGGCCTCTCCAGGTCCTGGACGACCCGCGACAGGCACGCCTGCACGTCGCCGATGACGACGGTGGCGCTGCAGGCCAGCATCAGATTCAGATTCATCCCGAAGTCCTCCACGGTGTAGCCTTGCGCGTCGATGTGGAAGCCGCCGTCGGCCGACTTGCCGACGGCTACCTGCTCGACGATGGAAGACGCCACGGAGGAATACGCCCAAACGGGCTTGCCCAGCGCCACGGCATAACCGACCTCGAAGGCGGTTCCCGAATCCGGTTCCGCGCCGCGGAAGGGGTTCAGATTGGCGATGACGCCGTCTGCCTGGCGGATCAATGCCACATTGGCGCGATAGATCCATGCCGCCAATTCCGGGCCGGCCAGCCCGGGAGGGCCCGCCTGGTCGAGGGGATACAGGCCGCGCAGTCCATACCGGGCACACAGGCGTTTCAGGTGCTCGCCATGCGCGACGGCGTCGGGCCGGAATACATCGTAGCCCGCCAGGTAAAGGGAAAACGGTTTTGCGGAAGAAGCAGGGGCCATGTGATTTCCAGCCATGACATGGGTGCGCCGGTCCATCGGCCCACCCATGCCCGGATAGGGGGATCCGCCAATGGCGGGGCAGCATACGTTCGCCAGCCGCCGAGGCCGCGCACGGGCCCGGGAACGGCGGCTAGAACATCGTGTTCCGGTTCGCGGGGTTCTCGGGAATATCCTGGCTGACATCCCAATGCTCGACGATCTTGCCGTCCCGCAGGCGGAAGATATCGACGACTGCCTGCCCGGCATCCTCGGGCGATTCCTTCCACAGGTAATGGACCACCACCAGATCGTCTTCGGCGATCATGCGCTTGATGCTCGCGCTCGCCGTGGGATGCTGCTCCAGGTAGGGGGCGTAGAAATCCGCCATCGCCGATGCGCCATCCGGCAGATAGGGATCGTGCTGGATCAGGTCCTTGTCGACATACGTCTGCAACGCCTTGTCGACGTTCTTGTCCTGGAACAGCATGCGGAAGAATGCCGTGACCACTGCCTTGTTGTCAGCCGGCGCCGCTTGCGCGGCACCGCACAGGCATGCGGCCCCGCACAACAGGAAGGCGGCGGCGAAGGGTTTGAGCTTCATGCGGATTCCGGACGTATCGAGGCGGGACGGGCACGTGCAGGCGCGCTGGAGGTCCGCCAGTGTAAACAAAAAGTTCAGGCGGCCTTCTGGTCCCGCTGGTTCTGGTAGACCTGCAGATGCGAATAAGCCACGCGCAGATAGGGGGTGGCAATGCTGGTGGCGGCGCCCCGGGCGATCATATCGCCGACGATATGATCCGCTTCCACCCGCATGCCTTGCCGCAGGTCGCGGAACATCGATGACGTCGCCGGGGAATCCGTATCGGCGAAGAGCTTGCGCGCGGCCGCATCGGCCTGCGGCCGCGCACGGTAGCCGGCCGCGGCGGAGACCGCCTGGGCCTCCGCGAGCAGGGCCAGCATGACCGCCTGCCCGTCCGCGGTGGACGCGATTTCCCCCACGGTGCCGCGCAGCAAACAGGTTCCCGCGGCCAGCGTGCAGAGGAAGACGAATTTCTCCCAGCAGTCCTGATGGATGGTTTCGCTCAGGCGCGAAGAAAAATCGGCCGGGGCAAGCGCGCGCTCCAGCGCCACGCAGCGGTCGCTGCGGGGATCGCCCGCGCGTTCGCCGAACACGAAACCCGCGTGCGCGCCCATGTGGACGATCTCGCCTTCCGGGCCGATGGTGGCGTTGATCTGGCACAGGCCGCCCAGCACCCGATGCGCGCCGAAGCTGTAGTCCAGTACGTCGTAATGCGCCATCCCGTTCATGATGGGCAGCACCACCGATCCCGGCCCCACCGCCGGGCTGATCGCGGTTACCGCGCTGGCCAGGTCGTACGCCTTGCAGCCCAGCACGATGACATCGTAGTGGCCGCCCAGGTCGTTGGCAGTCACGATGCGCGGCCGCACCGTGGCGTCGCCACGCGGGCTGCGCAGCCGCAGACCCTGTTCGCGCAGCGTCGCCGCGCGTGCCTCGCGCACCAGGAAGGTGACGTCCACGCCAGCCTGTGCCGCGCGTCCACCGAAATAACCACCCGTGCCGCCGGCACCGAGGAACAACATCCGCATCATTTTTCTCCATCGAGGGCGCGCGGCATGAGCCGGATACCGCCTGGTCGCATTATGCCCAACGTGGCGCGCGCCGGACCGGCATCGGCCCGGCCGCTTACGATGCACCGGCACGCTTGACGTCCCGCTGAAAGCCGCGACGGTACCGCCCGTCCGAAGGCCTAATCGAATATCTCGTGCCAGAAGGATTTCTTGCGATAGCCGCGGTCGTGCCCGCGGTCATGGCGATCGTAGGAGCGATCGCGATCGTCGTCCCGATAGGGACGGGCCTGGGCAGGCGGCGCGGGCGCGACGGTTTACGCGGCGACGGTTTCCTGCAGGCTGCGCTCGATCAGCTTGTCCAGTTCGCCGCGGTCCAGCCAGACGCCACGGCAGGCAGGGCAATAGTCGATTTCGATATTTTGCCGGGCGGACATGACCAGCTCGGGTTCTCGGCAGGCAGGGCATTTCATTTGGGTCTCCTTACGTTTTCCTGAACGAAGATAGACCGGCTGCCGCCACGATGGTTCCCGTACCGCTGGGTATGCGGATGTCAGCGTGGCCGGTGCCACACCTTGCTGACGGCACGGATGGCCGCCCAGGCGACCCATCTGCCATTGGTCAGCCGCGCGCGGGGCAGGCGCCTCATGACCTCGATGGCGATCCCGCCGCGGCGGTGCCATTCGCGCTTGCGAACCTGGCTGTCCGTTTTGCGGCCTTCCAGCCAGTCGAACTTGCGCAGGCCCGGCTTGTAGACCGGCGGCACATTGAAAATCAGGATATAGGCCAGGCGCGGGCTATCCGAGGTATTCGGACCCGTGTAATGGAGGGTGCGCATGTCATGCACGGTGCAGCCGCCGGCCGGCAGAGGCACCGGCACCGCGCTGGAGCGGGGGAAATCGTCGCAGCATTCCAGCGGATGCAGGGCCTTGTCGTACCCGGGCGAACGGTGCTCGAGCACCTCGTAACGGTTCGATCCCGGTATGAATTGCATGCACCCGTTGATCTCTCCGACCGGTTGCAGCGGCAGCCAGATGCTGAGCTCGCGATATTCGAAATCCGGCGAACGAAAGGCCTCGTCCTGGTGCCATGGCGTTTCGGGCCCGACGCGTGCCGGCTTGAGCAGCGCATGCTCGCCATACAGGGCGGCGTCCGGCCCCAGCAATTGCCGCGCGATGGCCAGCGCGCGCCGGTGATACGTGGTCTTCAGCAGTTCAGGCGCGTAGTGCGAGGGATCGTGCAGACTGGGGAAGACCTGCGGCTTGTCGGGGTCGTCGCGGCTGGCGAAATCGTATTGCGCGCCCTCCTCGTAACCCACTTTGTTCTCGAACATGCGCATCAACGTCTTGCGTATCTGCGCGACTTCATCCGGCGGGCAGATCTCTTCCAGGGCTATGTATCCCCGCGCTTTGTATTCGGCCGTCGTTTCTTCCGGAAGGAGATATTCCTGGTTCACATCGCGCTCCACACTGGTCGTACACCGCGCCGCGCCCAAGATTTGGTTAGCGGCTATGTGAGGCGTAAGGTATCTTTTCAAAGGCGGAGCAACTATCGCTCGTGATGCCTAGGACGGATTCGGCGCGTCACTGATGCATAGAGACGAGGCGAAGACCCCGCCACGCCGCACCGGTGCACCTTCGGCCGACACGCTAAAGCGGAGCCGAACGAAGTCCCCCGCCCGGATGGGTGACGAAGAAGCTGAACAGCCTTGCCCGCACGGCTTCGACGTCGGCGACGGCAGCCACGCCATCGGCTTGCGGGCCGGTCCAGGCCGGCGCGCGGTCCCGGACTTCCCGGATGACGGGCACGCCCGCGGCGCGCAGCCGGCTGGCATAGGCACGGCCCTCGTCGCGCAGCGGGTCGTCCGGACCGCTGAGCAGCAGCAAAGGCGGCAGGCCGGCCAGGCGCGTCCCCGCCAGGGGCGTCGCGTACGGATGGCTGGCATCGCAAGGACAGGACAGATAACCGCGCCAGCCCCCGGCCCATCGGGCGCCGGCCGGCGTAGCCTGCGCGCCGCGCATGGAAGCCGTGCCCATGCTGGCGTCGAGCATGGGCGAAAACAGGACCTGGCCGTCCAGTGGGGGGCCCAGGCGGTCGCGCGCCATCAGGGCGACCGCCGCGGCGATGCAGCCACCGGCTTCCTCGCCGGCCACGAACAGCGCCGCGCCCTTGCCGCCCAGCTGCTGGCGATGCCGATGCGCCCACTCCAGCGTGGCGTAGGCAACCTCTACCGCCGAAGGAAAAGGATGGCTGGGCGCAAGGGGGTAATCCACGGAGAGCACCACGGCGCCGGCATCCGCCAGCAGTTGGGCGACCCCCGACGGCGCGTCCACCGAACCCGACACGAAGGCCCCGCCGTGGAAGTGCACGACCAGAGGCGTAGCCGCGCCCTGGGCACGTCTTCCGTAGAAACGCACGCGGTGCGGCGGGACGATATCCGCGGACGCGGATGAGCGGGATAATGCGCCGTCGCGGCGCGTTACCCGCCGCGCGGCGATGTCGGGATGGCAGGACATGGTCTTTAACCGGTGCCCCGGGAAATCTTTCGGGGCGTATGGAAGATGATGCAAGCATATGAAATGCCCGCCGCCGGATAAACCGCCTCGCCATGACTTAATAAGTTACCCGTTCCGACTAATGCGCGCGCATGGACGCGCGCGCTATATGGAAAAATACCGCGTTTGACGTCCATCCCGCTTCGCATCATGGCTGATCCCCACATCGAAACCGTCTTCGTCCAGGTCCGCGGCAAAGTCCAGGGCGTGGGATTTCGCATGGCCACCGTGCGGCGCGCGCACATGGTCGGCGCGACCGGCTGGGTGCAGAACGTCGGCGACGGCTCGGTAGAAGCCCTGGTCCAAGGCACGCCGGAGCAGGTCGACCAGATGCTGGAATGGCTGGGCCGCGGGCCGCCCGGCGCGACGGTCAGGGAGGTAACTTCCCGCCGCGAATACATCGACAAGCGCTACCGCAACTTTCAGCAACTATAAGGGCGCGCTGGCGCGGCCATCCCCCGTTCGCGCACGGTGCGGCGCAAGGCCGAAACGAATAACTGGGCCGAACGCGACAGCGGTGTATTGTTCGGCAGCAGCATCTGCGCCTTCACCTCCGTGCTGGGCTGGTAGCGCAGGGTGACCACGCCATGATCGCGCGGCGCCCACAGATGGAAAGGATCGATGATGGCGGCCCCGGCCCCGGATCGCGCCAGCGAACACGCCACCGAGGTCAACGTCACCTCCATCGCGATGCGGCGCACCACGCCGGCGCGCCGGAAGCTGTCCTCGATCAGCGCGCCCAGCGGCTGGGTCTTGCCGAAGGAAATCAAGGGATAAGGCGCCAGGTCCGCCGGCGTCACCGACTCGCGCGCAGCCAGCGGACTGTCAGGATGCACCACGCAGACCAGTTCGGCGGCGCAGACGTCGCTCAGGCGACCCTTCACCATGCGGCCGTCCCGATGATGCAGGGGCGACAAGCCCAGGCCGAAATCCACGCGCTCCTGTACGACGTTCTCGAACACGCCCAGGTTGTCCACGGTAAACACCGAAATCTGAATGTGCGGCCAGGTTTTCTGGAATTCCGCGATGGTGGTGGCCAGCAGGTTGTCCGCCAGCGTGGGCACCGACGCGACCTGCACCGTGCCCACCGTCATCTCGCGCATGTCGTCCATCAGGCGGTTGACCCGCTCGATGCTGTCGAAGATGCGGTTCAGCTCGGTCAGGATGACCTGGGTTTCCCGGGTGGCTTGCAGGCGTCCGTGCTTGCGCACGAAAAACGGAAAGCCTGCCTGCGAGGCGCAGTCGCGCAGCATCAGGCTGATGGCGGGCTGCGAAATGCCGAGGGCGGCGGCGGCTTCGGTCACGGAGCCGTGCACGCTGACGGCGCGGATCACCTCCAACTGGCGGACGGTAAGCGACATTCTGTCTCCTCCTGCATAAGGCGGGCTTATGTGGAAATTAGTTCGCCTCAATTGATTTTATCTAGCGGGCTCCCTATTCTGGTCCGCAAAACCAGGCACCGGTGAAAAAAGCGCGAGCTGCGCCGGAAAGCCAAGAAAGGAGACAAGATGGCGAACCCCGTGGGGCGCGGCACATGAATATCGTGTCCGTCGCGTCCGAAGTCGTGTCGCTGCCCTTCGACATGGGCGGTCCTTACCAACGCTTTGCCGGCGCCCTCTGGGACCGGCTGGATATCCTCCTGGTACGCGTGGAAACGGAGGACGGGCTGGTCGGCTGGGGAGAAGCCTTCGGTCATGCCGCCATTCCTTCGACGCGCGCCGCGCTGGATACCATCGTCGCGCCGCTGGTCATCGGCAGGGATGCCGGCGATATCGCGGGGATGACGCGCAGCGTGCTGCACGCGACCCACCTGCTGGGCCGCAACGGCGCCTACGTCTTCGCCTGGTCGGGTATCGAAATCGCCCTGTGGGATCTGCTGGGCAAGCGCAGCGGCCTGCCCGTACACCGGCTGCTGGGGGCGGCGCCCTGCGCCGACCTGCCGGCCTACTCCAGCCTGCTGAACTACAGTGACGACGCGCTGGTCGCCCGCAACACGGCCGCGGCGGCCGAACAAGGCTATCGCCACGTCAAGCTGCACGAGGTCACGCGCAGTTCGGTGCGCGCGGCGCAGGCTGCCGGCGGCGCGAATACGGCCATCATGCTCGACACCAACTGCGCCTGGGACGTCCCCACCGCGCTGGCCATGGCGGACAGCCTGCGCGACGACGGCATGTATTGGCTGGAAGAGCCGGTATGGCCGCCGGAAGACACGCATGGACTGGCGCGTGTGCGGCAGCGCGGCATCCCCATCGCGGCGGGCGAAAACGTCGCCGGTCCGCAAGGCTTCATGCGGCTGCTGGAAGCGGGCGCATTGGATATCGCCCAACCCAGCGTGATCAAGATCGGCGGTATCGGCGAATGCATGCGCGTGGCGACGATGTGCCAGATGCACGGCGTGCAGACCGTACCGCATTCGCCTTACTTCGGCCCGGGCTTCATCGCCACGCTGCATATCGCCGCGGCACTGCCGAACAAGCCGCTGATCGAAGTACTGTGGCTGGACATGGAAGCCAATCCCTTCGATCCGTGGGTGCGGGCGCGCGATGGCCGCGTCGCCGTGCCGCAGGGCCCGGGCCTGGGCTGCGACCCGGATCCCGAAGTGCTGGCGCGCTACCGCGTCGGTGAACGCCACGTCGTCCGGGAGAAGCATGCATGAAGATAGAACGCCTGGAAACCCGCGCGTTTTCGCTGCCGCTGGACAAGCCCATCGAAAGCGCCCTGGGCTCGATACGCGGCTGCGGCGTGGTGCTCGTGTACGCCTACACCGACAACGGTCTCGTTGGCGAGAACCTGGTTTTCACGCTGAACGACCGGCGCACCGGCGTGCTGCGCGCCATGGTGGAGGAGCTGGCGGACCTGGTGGTCGGACGCGATGCCGGCCATATCGCCGGCTTCTGGGCGCGCGCCTGGAAGGACATCAATTTCTTCGGCCACAAGGGCTTGCCGGTGATGGGGATTTCCGCCATCGACGGCGCGCTCTGGGATATCGCCGGCAAGGCCGCGAACATGCCGCTGTACCGCCTGCTGGGCGGCGCGCGCGACCGCATGCCGGCCTACCACAGCGGCGGCCTGTGGCTGGACCGCGATATCGATGCGCTGGCGCGCGAGGCGCAGGACATGGTGGCCCAGGGCTTCAAGGCCGTCAAAATGCGCCTGGGCATGCCGGACCCGCGGCAGGACGCCGAACGCGTGCGCGCCGTGCGGCAGGCCATCGGCCCGGGCATCCGCCTGATGGCCGACGCCAACCAGGGCCTGAACGAGGCCCAGGCGATCCGGCTGGGCCGCATGCTGGAGGAACACGACCTGACGTGGTTCGAGGAACCGCTGCCCGCCTGGGACCTGGAAGGCGTGGCGCGCGTGGCCGCGGCCCTGGACACCCCCATCGCCAGCGGCGAAACCGAATACACGCGCTACGGCTTTCGCGGCATGCTGACGCTGCGCAGCGCCGACGTCCTGATGCCGGACCTGCAGCGATCGGGCGGCGTCAGCGAATTCATGCGCATCGGCCACATGGCGGAAAGCTACGACGTGCCGGTGTCGAGCCATCTGTTTCCCGAAACCAGCATCCAGGTACTGGGCGCGCTGGCCAATGCCATCTACCTCGAATACATGCCCTGGTTCTCGTCGCTCTACCGCGAACGCCTGGAATTCGTCGACGGCGATGCCGTGGTGCCGGAGCGTCCCGGCTGGGGCTTCACCCTGGACCCCCGGCGCATCGCCGAACTGGAAAACGCGCGGCGCTGACAAAGCGCCCCGCCTCGCGCATTTTCTCTGGCCTCTTCAAGGAAAGACCATGTCTTTATCGCGTCGCAATTTCGTCCTGGGAACCACCGGAATACTGGGTGCGTCGGCCATCGGCGCGCCGCGCTTCGCCAGCGCGGCCAGCGAGCCGCTGCGTATAGGCTGGCTGGCCGCGCTGACCGGCCCCAGTTCGGCGCCCGGCGTCGGCTTCGACCGCGGCGTGCGGTTCGCCGCGGACACCTTGAACGCGGCGGGCGGTGTCAAGGGCCGCAAGATCGAGATCGTCACCCGCGACACGCAGGGCGATCCCACCAAGGCGGTGAATGCCACGCAGGAAATGATCAACTCCATCAAGGTGGATGCCATCTGGGGGCCGACCAATTCCGGCGAGTCGCTGGCCGTCACGCCCATCATGGCGCGGGCCCGCACGCCCAATATCCATCCTTGCGTGATCGACAGCCTGATCGACCCCAAGAAGTTTCCCAATGCCTTTCGCATCGCGCCATCCAACGAGCAATGGGACGATGCTACGCGCAACTATTGCCTGAAAGTGCTGAAGGTGAAGAAGGTGGCGGTGATCGGCGACACCACCGGCTACGGCGTCAGCGCGTTGAAGGCCAGCGTGGCGAACTTCAAGCGCGACGGCGCCGACGTCGTCTACAACAACAACATCGACGCCACCCAGCCCGATATGACGCCCGACATGACGCGTGCGCGCAATGCCGGCGCCGAAGTCATCGTCATCTGGAGCGTGTCCACGGGCATGGAAGCGAGGCTGTTCAACGCGCGCGGCGAAATGGGCTGGGACGTGGCTTTCGCCGGCCATCCTTCGATGGCGTCCGGGGAAATCCGCGGCCTGCTGACCAAGCCGCAGAACTGGGACAAGGTCTACGCGGTGGGCTACCGCAGCTGCAGCTACGACGCCAGCGGCAAGCTGCCCCCCCGCTCGCAGGAATTCGTCGACAAGGTGCAGGGCAAGGTAACCCTGGACGACACCCTGTTCTGGTGGGTGACGGCGGGCTACGACGCCGTGCATATGGTGGCCAAGGCCGTGCAGGAAAGCGGGGCATCGGCCAAGGAAATCATCGCCTACTGGAACAGCCTGAACCCCTATCCGGGCTACTTCGGCAACTACAGCTACACACCCGAGCAGCACAACGGCTATCCGACCGCCGACGTGGTCATGTCGGCCGCCAACTCCGCCAGGCATGGCACTTTCGCGCTGGCGCCCGGCTACGCCTGACGCGGAGGACGCACGATGTTCGCTTCCATCATCGCATCCGGCCTGGCGATGGGCGCGGTCTACGCGCTTATCGGCATCACCTACAACACCATGTTCGCCACGTCGCGGGTCATGAGCTTCACCGCGGGGCAGCTGGGCATGCTGGGCGGCGTGCTGGGCTCGCTGTTCATCCTGAAGCTGGGCCTGCCGCCCTGGCTGGGATTCATCGCGACGCTTGCGGGCTGCGCGGTGATGGGCGTGATCACCGAACTGGTCGCGGTGCGGCCGGTCCTCAAGAGCCTGGACCAGCACCTGTACGTGTTGTCCACACTGGCGCTGGCGTTGATGGTGCAGCAGGTCACCGCCATCGGCTGGGGCACGGAACCTCAGCCGTTTCCGCGCCTGTTCGGCCTGGGGTCGGGGGCCACGGACGAGAAGTTCTGGCTGCCGGTCGTCGCCTGCGCGCTGGTGGTGCTGGGCCTGGAGTACCTGTACCGCCGAACACTGGTGGGCATGGCCTTCCTGGCGGTGGCGGAAGACAATTTCGCGGCGCGCGCCCTGGGCCTGCCGGAACGGAGCCTGCGCGTATGGAGCTACGTGCTGGCGGCTGTGATCGGCGGCATCGCCGGATTCGCCAGCGGCCAATTGATGCTGGCTTTCTTCGCCAACGGCACGCTGCTGAATTTCTACGGCTTCGTCCCGGTGGCGCTGGGCGGCCTGGGCAATAACCGCGGCGCCCTGGTCGGCGGGCTGGCGCTGGGCCTGTTCCAGCAGGCCGCCAATTTCACGGTGGGCGGCGTGTTCGCGTCGATCGCGGTCTTCGTGCTGTTCATCGTCGTACTGCTGGCGGTGCCGCAAGGCCTGTTCGGCAGCTCGACCGCGCGGAGGGTCTGATGGCAGCGGACAGCGAATTGCAAAGACAGGTCCACGGCGGCATGACCGCCAGCGCGGTGCGCGGAGAAGGCAATCCCCGGCCCGGCAAACGCGCCGTGGGCGTGCACGGCGCGCCATCTTCCTGGCACAACGCCTGGCCTTTCGTGGTGATCTTCGTACTGGCCGCGTTGCTGCCCTTCGGCGGCAACACCTACTGGACGGTTATCGCCACGCGCGCGGCCATCTACTGGATCCTGGTGTCCGGCCTGAACCTGGTGGTGGGCTACGCCGGACAGCTGGCCATCGGCTATGTGGCCCTGCTGACCCTGGGCGCGTATATCACCAGCGTGCTGGCGGCCGGCAATGTGCTGCCGGCCCTGCCGCCTTTCGCGGCGCTGGCGTGCGCGGGCGTGGGCGGCGGCATCTTCGGCCTGGTCGTCGGCCTGCCGGCGCTGCGGCTGCGCACCTTCTACTTCGCCATGGCGACACTGGGCTTCGCCACCATCGTCACGCAGATCGCGCTGGCCTGGCAGGATGTCACGGGCGGCGGCATCGGCCTCTCCGGCCCGGCGCTGCCGGCGCCCTTCGATAGCGAATCGGGGCTGTACTACCTGTGCCTGGGCATCGCGGGCGCCTGCACGCTGCTGACCGCCAACGTGGCGCACAGCCGCTTCGGGCGAGGCTTGATCGCGGTACGCGACGCCGAAGTCGCGGCCGAGGCCAGCGGCATATCCAAGGTCAGGCTGCTGTCGCTGATCTTCGTGCTCGCCGGGGTGCTGGCGGCGGTGGCCGGCGGCCTGTTCGCCTCGCTGCAGACCTACATCACGCCCGACGCCTTCACCTTCGAGCTCTCTGTCCTGTTTTTCATCTCTATCCTGATCGGCGGGCGCGGCTCCATACTCGGTCCGCTGCTGGGCACGGTGATCCTGACGGTACTACCGGAGATCGCCGCGCCGCTGGCGGCATGGTCCAACTTCCTCTATGCGCTGATGCTGCTGGTCATCGTGCTGGCCGCGCCGGGCGGCATCGCCGCGCTGCTGGACTTCCGCAATCGCCGGCCCTTGCCTGCCGATCGCGCCATCGTGCCCAATCCTGGATTGCTGGGCCGGTTGCTGACGGCGGCGCCGGCGCATGGCGGCATCGCGCTGGAGAACATCGTGCTCAGCTTCGGCGGCGTGCGCGCCATCGATGGACTGACCCTGACCATCGCGCCTGGCCGCATACACGGGCTGATCGGGCCCAACGGCAGCGGCAAGACCACGACGCTGAACGTCATCTCGGGATATTGCACGCCGGAGGCGGGCACGCTGAGCCTGGGCGGGGCACCACTGGCCCTGGGCCGGCCGCTGCTGCGCGCGCCGCGCGGCATTGCCCGCACCTACCAGACGCCGCGCATCATCGGCGAAGCATCCGTACTGCAGAACGTGATGATCGGCGGCACGCTGCAAGGCCACGCGTCCTTCATCGAAACGCTGCTGCACTTGCCGCGCCACGGCCGCGACGAAGCGGCGCTGCGCGACGCGGCGCGCACCGCGCTGCAGATCGTCGGCCTGGGCGCCGTGGCGGATGTGCGCGCCGACCGCCTGCAGCACAGCGAGCTGCGCTTTCTGGAGATCGCCCGCGCGCTGATGCTGCGGCCCGCCTTCCTGCTGCTGGACGAACCGGCGGCCGGCCTGGCCGCCGAGGAGATCCGCCGCCTGGGCGACCTGATCCGCCACATCAGCCGGCAGGGCACGGGCGTCCTGCTGGTCGAGCACCATGCCGACCTGATCTTCGACATCTGCGATCACGTCACCGTACTGAACCTGGGCCGCGTCCTGGCCGACGGCACGCCGACGCAGGTCCGCGAACACAAGGAGGTGGTCAGTGCATACCTTGGCGGATAACGCAGCCACGCCGTTGCTGTCGGTGCACAGCCTGGACGCCGGCTACGGCAAGATCGGCATTCTGCATGGCATCGATCTGGATGTGGCGGCCGGCGAGATCGTGGCCATCCTGGGGCCCAACGGCGCCGGCAAGAGCACGCTGATGCGGGCCATATCCGGCCTGCTGACGCCGGGTGCGGGCAACATCACCTTCGGCGGCGTGGACCTGACCCGCGCCACGCCCCGCGAAGCCGCCCGTGCCGGATTGGTCCACGTCATCGAAGGCCACCGCGTCTTCACCCAACAAAGCGTGATCGACAACCTTATGCTGGCGGGCTACGATGCGCCGCGAGCGGAACGCAAGGCGCGCGTGGAGGAAGCCCTGGCTTTCTTTCCCGAGATCGCGGCCAAGCGCCACGATCGCGCCGGCGCGCTGAGCGGCGGCCAGCAGCAGATGCTGGTGGTCGCGCAGGGCCTGGTCAAGCGGCCCCGCCTGCTTATCCTCGACGAGCCGTCCGCCGGCTTGTCACCCGTCCTGGTCGACCGTGTCCTGACCGTGGCCGGACAACTGCGCGAACGAGGCACGGCCATCGTGCTGGTGGAACAGCTGGTCGAAAAAGCCCTGGCCCTGGCCGATCGCGTCTATGCCCTGGCGCAGGGCCGCATCGTCATGCAGGCCGGCACCCGCGAGCCCGACCTGGCCGCGCGCCTGGAGCGGGCCTATTTTGGAGACCATGACCGTGTGGCAGCCTAGTGAACGCTATCCCGATCCACGCATCGAGGTCATCGATCCGCGCTTTGCCCGCTATGTGATTTTCTCCGCCGCCGTCGAAAAGCTGGGCGACGGCATGCGATGGGCGGAAGGGCCGGTGTGGTTCGGCGACGGGCGCTATCTGCTGGTCAGCGATATCCCGAACAACCGCATCATGCGCTGGGACGAAGCCACCGGCTCGTTCAGCCCTTTCCGCCAGCCGTCGCGCAACGCCAACGGCAATACGCGCGACCTGGAGGGACGCCTGATTACCTGCGAACACGAAGGGCGCCGGGTCACGCGTACGGAGCACGACGGCACCATGACGGTACTTGCCGATAACTACCAGGGAAAGCGGCTGAATTCGCCGAACGACGTGGTGGTCAAATCCGACGGTTCGGTGTGGTTCACCGATCCGCCTTTCGGTATCGGAGGCTGGTACGAGGGGCTGCCGGGCAAGCAGGAGGTGCCGGCGCAGGTTTATCGCTGGGATCCGGACAGCGGGGAACTGTCGGTAGCGATCGAAGGGTCGCACGGTCCCAATGGGCTGTGCTTTTCGCCGGACGAGAAGACCCTGTACCTTGTGCAGTCGCGCGCCACGCCGCATCGCCTGATCACCGCGCACGAGGTCAGCGCGGACGGACGCAGCGTGGAAAACGATGGCCGCGTTGTTATCGATTGCGGGCCGGGGACATCCGACGGCATACGATGCGATGTGGATGGGAATCTGTGGTGCGGCTGGGGCATGGGGTCGGAAGAGTTGGACGGGGTGGCGATATTCGCACCGGACGGGACGCGGTTGGGGCATATCCATCTGCCGGAACGCTGCGCGAATCTATGCTTCGGGGGGGTGCATCGCAATCGGCTTTTCATGGCGGCGGGGAAGTCGCTGTACGCGGTGTATGTGAATACGCAGGGGGCCACGTCGCTGCGTTGACGGTTGCTGTCGGGGCATGTCTTGCTGATGCCGTCCGTCGGGGGTGGTGCCTGTCGGGGCCAGCCCGATCGTCCGTCCCGGCGCGCGGGCGCCGGGCACCGCGTCGCTAATCTCGTCCGGCGGGCGTTGGCTTGCGGTGTGCTTGGCGATGGCATCCGCGCCTCGCCTCCCTTCGATTCCGCTCGCTCGTCCTCAACGGGCTGGCCCCGACAGGCACCACCCCCGCCGGACTCCGGTTTGCCTTATTCACGGGTGCTGCGACGATCTCGGTTCTTGCGCTTCGTCGGTGGCGGTTGCTGCCGTAGGAAGATTGCGCGGCGCACGTCGATCGCCGGCCGCCCAGCGCGGCCAGCGATCGTCTACGCGGTGTGCCATGCCACGGGTGTTTTCGTGCGACGGTATTGCATCCGGAGTGGATGCCGTTGCATGCGTACATCCGCATGAGCCATGGGCGAGATGGCCAACGAGCCGAAAGGGTCAACGATACGCGACATGGGGACCGAGCCGCGACACGGCCCAGGGGCGCGGCTCGGCACTGTCAGGATTGAGGGGTAGCCGTGGCATCCAAGCCTGTCGAGGCGTCAGGACCTTTGTGCCCGCGGCAGCCAGAGCTTGCGGGGTGTCAGGACCGTCGTGTCCGCAGAATCCTGGCCGGTGTCGAGACTGTCAGGATTTCCGTGTCTGCAGTCTCCCGGCGGGACTGTCAGGATTCCTGCGTCTGCGACATTCGAGCACGTCGCATTCCACCGCCGCCCCCATCCCCACCGCCATTCGCATGCAGCCCGCCGCATCCAACTACCGCGTAGGCGCAGCGGGGCCGCGCTGGGCGGCCTCGATGCGACGTGCAATGCAAAATCTTCCAGCGGCAGCACCAGCAACCCACGAAGCGCAAGAACCCAGCTCGTCGCAGCGACCGTAATTAAGGCAAACCGGAGTCCGTCGGGGGTGGTGCCTGTCGGGGCCAGCCCGTTGAGGACGAGCGAGCGGAATCGAAGGGAGGCGAGGCGCGGACGCCATCGCCAAGAACACCGCAAGCCAACGCCCGCCGGACGAGATTAGCGACGCGGTGCCCGGCGCCCGCGCGCCGGGACGGATGATCGGGCTGGCCCCGACAGGCACCACCCCCGACGGACGGCATCAGCAAGACATGCACCGACGGCAACGATCAACGGACGGCATCAGCAAGACACGCACCGACAGCAGCAGCACCCCCGTCAATTCCGCATACCGAAGACAACTACCCGCGCTGAAGAATCCGCGCAAACGCTTGCGCAGTAGGGTTCAGATTATCCGGCCTGCGTGCGCAATACAGATCGACATCGAACGCATTCGGCAACCCCGACAACGGCCGGTACAGCACTGAATTGCGCAGGCCCGCCGCCGACTCCGGCACCAGCGCCATCCCCATGCCGCCCTCGACCAATGCCAACAGCGTCGGCAACACGCTTTCGTAAACAATGCGCGGCCGCACGTTGTGGTCCCGGAACAGCCGCGTCTGCACCGCATTGAAGTAAGAAGACCCCTCACGCTGGAAACCCACCATCGCCTGCCCGTCCAGCTTCGCCATCGGCACCTTCTCCAGCGCGCGATACGCATGATCCGCCGGCATCGCCAGCACCATTTTCTCGCGATGCACCCGCTCGAAAATCAGATCGTGCTCGATGGCGCGAGGCAGGCGACGAAAAATCGCCAGGTCTATCGTCCCCGCCATCAATTTATCCGTAATCCCCCCCGTCAACTCTTCGAACAGCACCAGCTCCACCTCCGGATACTGCGCGCGGTAGCGGGCAATCGCTCCTGGCAACACCCGATAGGCCGCTGTACTCACGAAGCCAACCGCCAGACGGCCCGCGTCGCCGCTGCCGGCCCGCCGCACCGACCGCAGAATCGAATCGTTGTCGTCCACCATGCGCCGCGCGCGGTGCAGCAGTACTTCGCCCGCCTGCGTCAGTCGTACCGACCGCGTCGAACGCGCGAACAACGCGGTGCCTACCTCGGCCTCGAACTGGCGGATCAGCTGGCTCAGCGGCGGCTGGCTGATGTTCAAGCGAATGGCCGCCCGGCCGAAATGCAGCTCCTCGGCCACCACGATGAAGGCGCGCAGCGCACGCGAAAGAAGGGGCATCGTTTTCCCGGATTATTAGGTCGGATTCTGTCTTAATCAGACTTTTATATTGTATTAGACATATCAATCGACGATCCATACAGTACTCAGGCTGGACGACGGCCCACGCAACCCGGGCTGTCGGCGCGACACACCGTGTGGGTCGCTCCGACAGCCCGCGGCCCCGCGCCGATGCCCGCCGCGCAAGGCACCTGGATCGCGCGGCACGGACTGCCCCGGCCGCCACGAATACACCCACGGAACGTTGAAGTGAAACCTTTGAACCAGTTGACCGCCGTGGAGGCGGTCGCCGCCATCGAACGCGGCGAGACAACGCCCACCGCAATCGTCCAGGCCTGCCTGGACCGCATTGCCGAGCGCAATGACCAGATCCAGGCCTTCGTCGCCTGCGACCCGCAGCGGGCCCTGGCCGGCGCGCAACAGGCGCAAGCCATGGCGGCCGGCCCGCTGCGCGGCGTGCCTTTTGCCGCCAAGGATATCTTCGACACTGCCGACTATCCCACCGAGTACGGCTCGCCCATCTACCGCGGCCATCGCCCCGTCACCGACGCTGGCTGCGTGGCGCTGGCCCGGCATCGCGGCGCGGTGCTGATCGGCAAAGTGGCCACCGGCGAATTCGCCACGCAGACGCCCAGCAAGGCGGTGAATCCCTTGCGGGTAACGCACACGCCCGGCGGCTCCTCCAGCGGATCGGGCGCGGCGGTGGGCGATTACATGGTGCCCGTTGCCTTCGGCACGCAGACCACCGGTTCCATCGTGCGGCCCGCCATCTATTGCGGCGCCGTCGGCTACAAGCCCAGCTACGGCCTGATCGCCACCGCCGGCATGAAAGCGCTCAGCCCCTCCCAGGACACCATAGGCGTGATCACGCGCGACGTCGCCGACGCCGCCTTCTTCACGATGGGCCTGCACGGCGCGCGCGACGTCATGTCCGGCAGCGTCCTGCGTCCGCGCATCGGCCTGTGCCTGTCGCGTCAATGGGATTATGCGCATCCCTCCACCATTGCCGCCATCGAGCGCGCGGCCGATACGCTGCAGAAAGCGGGCGCGCGGGTAACGCGCTTCTGGCTGCCGGCCGAATTCGAGGCCCTGGAGGCGACCCAACTGCGGCTGTTCGCCTTCGAGGCGCGCCAGACGCTGGCGCAGGAAAGGCTGAACAGCGAAAGCCTGCTCAGCCCGCGTCTGCAGGCACGCCTGCAAAGCGGCGCCGACATCGGCCTGGACGAGTACACGGGGATGTTGCAGCACGTCGCGCAGATGCGTGCCCGCGCCCGTTCGCTGTTCGACGACTACGACGTGCTGCTGTACCCGGCGGCCGATGGCGAAGCGGAAGCCGGGCACGCCTACTCGGGATCGCCGCGCTACGGCGCGATCTGGACATTGCTGCACATGCCCTGCGTGTCCTTCCCGCTTGAAACCGGCCCGGGCGGCCTGCCACTGGGCGCGCAATTGGTCGGCCAGTACGGGCAGGACAACCGCCTGCTGGCCGCCGCGCGATTTGCCACATCGGTGCTGGGTACCCCGCACCGTCCAACCACCTGACCTCACTTCAACCGCACCGTATCCAGAACAAGGGGAATGACTCATGCATGCGAAGAAACTGCTGGGAAGCCTGATATTGACCGCGCTGGGCGCCGGCGTGGCCCTGTCCGTCCAGGCACAGGAAACGCTGAAAATCGGCGGCATCGGGCCGCTGTCGGGCGGCGGCACCGCCTGGGGCCTGGCCGTGCAGCGCGGCGTGCAAATGGCCATCGACGAAGCCAACGCGCAGGGCGGGCTGAAGATCGGCGGCAAGACGTATAAGCCCGAGCTGGTGATGTACGACGATAAGTACACCGCCACGGGCGGCCGCACCGCCGCCGAACGCCTGGTCAACTACGACAAGGCGAAGTTCATCATCGGCCCCATCGGCACGCCGTCGGCCATGGCGGTGGTGCCCATCACCAACCAGGCCAAGGTCATCGTGCTGTCCGACGGGTACGCGCCCGACATCCTGAAGCAGGGCGGCCAGAACGGCTACAACTTCCGCTCGATGAACAGCAACGTCGAATTCGGCCCCGCAATGGTGAAGTGGCTGAAGGATACCCATCCGACGGTGAAAAAGGTCGCGCTGATCGTCCCCAACGACGCAACCGGACAAGTGGTGATGCCGACGCTGGGCCAGACCTACAAGGACAACGGCTACACCGTGTGGTCGGAAAGCTATGAGCGCGGCTCCAAGGAATTCACGCCGCTGCTGACGCGCATGATGGCGCAGGGCGTGGACATCCTGGACTTGAACCTGAACGCACCCGGCGAAGCGGGGCTGCTGGTCAAGCAGGCCCGCCAGATCGGGTATAAGGGACTGATCTGGCAGGTAGGCGGCCCCGGCATCGACGAGATCAACGACATCGCCGGCCCGTACGCCGAAGGCTTCATGTCCTACGACGTGTTCGACTTCCGCGAGCCCTCGGCGCAGAAGTTCATCGCAACGTACAAGAAGCACTGGGGCGGCGTTATCAACGCACAGACGCCGGGCTGGTACAACTCGGCGAAGATCCTGTTCAAGGCGCTCGAGAACGCCGGCACGGTCACCGACACGGACAAGGTGCGCGGTGCGCTGGAAAGCCTCGGCGGCTACGACGCCGGCATTTACGGCCCGGTGGTATGGGGCGGCCAGAAGGCGTACGGCGTGAACCGCCAGCTGCTGAACAAGTTCTGGATCACGCAGATCAAGGACGGCAAGCCGCAGACCGTCACCACCCTGACGCCCGTCAAGGAATAAGCCTTTTACGTCCGGTCCGGAGCCATCCCGCCGGACGTTCCGCCATCAAGGGGATTGCATGTTTTCCGCACCGGTCCTGACCCAGGTGCTGATCAACGGCCTGAGCCTTAGCGCGATCTATGTCCTGATCGCGCTGGGATTCACGCTGTTGTTCGGCATCATGAAGGTGGTCAACTTCGCCCACGGCAGTTTCGCCATGCTGGGCGGCTATGCGCTGCATTATTACTTCGGCGAATTCAAGCTGCCCTACGTGGCGGCCATCCTGCTGGCGGGACTGACCGTCGCCACCGCCAGCATGGTGCTGGAATGGCTGGTGTTCCGCCGCTTCTACCAGAAGATGTTCCAGAGCATGATCGGCCTGCTCGGCCTGGACATCGCCATCGTCTACGGCAGCGTGCTGGTATGGGACGTCTACGAACGCTCCATTCCGGCCGCGGTGGACGCCATGGTGCCGATCGGCCCCGTCACGATACCGGCCGACAAGCTGATGATCATCGGCATCGCCATCGTGGTGCTGCTGGCGTTCTGGGCCTTCATGAGCCTGAGCCGCTACGGCCTGGCCGTGCGCGCGGCGTCCGAGGACATCGAAATCGCCGAAGCGCAGGGCGTGAACACGCGCCGCATCTATCAGCTGGCGTTCTTCCTTGCGGTGTTCATGACCGCCATCGCCGGCGCGATCTATGCGCAGACCTACGCTCTGTCCCCTTTCATGGGCGACCGCCCCTTGATGGTGGCTTTCATTGTGGTGATCCTGGGCGGGATGGGCAGCATTCCCGGCGCCGCGCTGGGCGGCGTGCTGTTCGGGTTCGGCGAAAGCTTCCTGTCCACCTTCTATGGATCGGCTACGTCCACTTTCGTCTCCTTCGGCGTCGTGATCGCGCTGTTGGTGGTCCGCCCGTGGGGCCTGCTTGGAAAACCGGAACGCTGAGGCCGCCATGTCGAATACTTCCTCGAACACACTTGCCGCGCGCGGTACCGCCACGCACGGCGCCACGCGCGGAACGACGGCGCTGGGCGCCGGCGTGCTGGCGACGGCGGTGCTGGCCATATTGCCGCACGTGGCCGACAACGCCTTCATCCTGGCGATCGGCGCCCTGATCCTGCTGAACGTCATCGGCGCGCTCAGCCTGCACCTGATCATACGCACCGGCCACATCTCGCTGTCGCATGCAGGCTTCATGGGTGTCGGCGCCTATGCCTGCGCGCTATCCGTGCTGAAACTGGGCGTATCGCCCTTCGTCGGCCTGGCCATCGGCGCGCTCGCCTCGGGCCTGCTGGCCTTGCTGGTCGGTCCCATTCTGCTGCGCCTGACCGGCAAGTACTTCGTGCTGGTGACCTTCCTGCTCGGCGAGATCATCCGACTGGTGCTGGTGGAATGGGAAAGCCTGACGGGCGGCTCCAACGGCCTGTCGAACCTGCCGGACCTGCACGCGGGCTGGAGCTCGCCGCTCGCGCAGTACTACATCGCCCTGGTCGCCGCCGTGCTGGTGGCCGCGCTGTGCGTACGTTTGCTGATGTCCGAGACGGGCCGCGCCATCGACGCGGCCCGCGAGGCGCAGCGCCTGACCGAATGCGCGGGCGTGCCGGTGCTGCGGCTGAAGGTCGGCGTCTTCGTGCTCGGCTGCGCGCTGGTGGGACTGCAGGGCGGGCTGCTGGCCTTCTTCATGCATTACATCGATCCCACCACCTTCGGCATGACCGATTCGCTGAACCTGGTCGTAATGAATGTACTGGGCGGCATGTATCACGTGGTCGGGCCCATTATCGGCGCCGCCTTCCTGGTGGCGCTGCCGGAGCTTTTGCGCGGCTACGTGGAAATCCAGCGCATCCTGTTCGGCATCGCGCTGATCGTCGTGATGGCTTCGTTCCCGTCCGGGATGGCCGGCCTGGCCGCCATGCTGCGCGGCCTGCGGCGCGCACGCAAGGAGGCACGGGCATGAACAAACTGCTCGATGTACAGGCCATCGGCCGCAGCTTCGGCGGCCTGAAAGCGGTCGACGGCGTCACCTTCGAAGTCTACGAAGGAGAAATCCTTGGCGTCATCGGTCCCAACGGCGCGGGCAAGACCACGCTGGTAAACCTGATCAGCGGCGTCATCAAGCCCTCGCGCGGCGGCATCGCATTCCGCGGCGAGACGGTGACCGGCATGGCGCCGTCGCGTCTGACCGAGCGCGGGCTGGTGCGCACCTTCCAATCGACCGCCGTCTACGGCGCCCGCACCGTTCATGAAAACATCGTGCGCGGTTCCTACCTGACCCGCTACCCGGGATTTCTTTCGACGCTGTTCGACACGCCGCGCGCGCGCCGCCGGCGCGCCGAATCCGATGCGCAGGTCGAAGAGCTGCTGGACCGCATGGGGCTGCGCGCCGTGGCCGATGCCACCGCCGGCAGCCTGCCCTACGGCGTGCAGAAGATCCTGGGTATCGCCATTGCGCTGGCCGCGCGGCCCACGCTGCTGATGCTGGACGAACCGGTGGCCGGACTCAGCGCCGAGGAAACCGACCAGGTGCGCGACGCCATCCTGCGCGTGCGCGAATCGGGCGTGACCGTGATGGTCATCGACCACAACATGCGCTTCATCGCCGGCCTGTGCGACCGCCTGCTGGTGGTGGCGGCCGGCCAGGAATTGACGCGCGGCAAACCTGAAGACGTGCTGCGCGACCAGCGTGTCGTCGAGGCTTATCTGGGGACTAGGAATGTCACTGCTGGAATTGCGTAATCTGGACGTGCGCTACGGCCGCGTCGCCGGTACGCGCGCGTTGAACCTGAGCATCGGCGAAGCCGAAACCGTGGCGCTGATCGGTTCGAACGGCGCGGGCAAGAGCAGCACGCTGAAGGCCATTACGGGCCTGGTCAACGGCTACGGCGGCGACATCCTCTGGAATGGCAAGAGCATCAAGGGCATGGCGGCGTCGGAGGTCGTCAAGCTGGGGATCGGCTTCTCGCCGGAAGGCCGGCGCGTGTTTCCCTCGCTGTCCGTGCAGGAGAACCTGAAGATGGGCGCCTTCGGCCGCGGCGGCGACCGCCTGGCCGAACGCATGGAGCAGATGTTCGGCTATTTCCCGCGCCTGAAGGAAAGGGCGCGCCAGGCCGCCGGCAGCCTGTCCGGCGGCGAGCAGCAGATGCTGGCCATCGGCAGGGCGCTGATGAGCGGCCCAAAACTGTTCCTGCTGGACGAGCCTTCGCTGGGACTGGCCCCCATCATTGTCGAGCGCATCGGCGACATCCTGCTGGAAATCCAGCAGCGCGAGGGCCTGGCCTTCGTGCTGGCCGAACAGAACGCCAATTGGGCGATGCGCGTGGCCGGGCGCACGGCCATCCTGCAATTGGGCGAAAAAGTATTCGACGATTCGTCCGCCGCGCTGCTCGAAGATCCCAAGGTACAGACCGCGTTCCTGGGCGTATGAGCGGGCGCATGGATCGTCGCGGCTCGCATCCGATCCTTCGGTGCGGCCTTTGGCGGTGACCCTCCTCTGTTGACCTTCATCATCGGATTGATCCCATGCTACTTCCCTATCACGACCGATATCCCTACAGCGCCATCGCACGGCGCCCGGACTACAGCTGGCCCGAAGGCAAGCGCCTGGCGGTTTATCTGGGCCTGAACATCGAGCACTTTGCCTTCGGGACCGGCAAGGGCCATCACCTGGGCACCGAACTGCCGCAGCCCGACGCGCGCGGCTTCGCGTGGCGCGACTACGGCAACCGCGTCGGCGTCTGGCGCCTGCTGGACCTGTTCGACGAACTGGAGTTGCCGGCCGCGCACCTCATGAACACGGTCCTGTTCGACTACTGCCCCGAGGTCCTGGAACCCATCCTGAAGCGGGGCGACGAGATCATCGGCCACGGCCGCACCAACGCCGAAGCCCAGGGCCACCTGTGGCCCGCCGACGAGGCGCGCCTGCTGACCGAGGTGCGCGAGGCCATCAAGACGCACACCGGCCAGGACGTGCGCGGCTGGATGGGCCCGTGGATGTCGCAGAGCGCGCAGACGCCCGAACTGCTGGTGGATACCGGCTACAAGTTCGTGATGGACTGGCCGGCGGACGACCAGCCGGTGTGGATGACCACGCGGTCGGGCCCGCTGATGTCGGTGCCGTATCCGCTGGAGATCAACGACTCGCCGCAGATGCTGGTGCGCCGCCACACCGCCCAGGACTTCGAGCAAATGATCATCGAGCAGTTCGAGGAAATGCTGCTGCAGTCGGAAAAACAGCCGCTGGTCTGCGGCATCGCGCTGCATACCATGATCGTCGGCCAGCCGTACCGCCTGCGCGCGCTGCGCCGGGCGCTGAAGTACATCGTCGAGCATCCGCAGCGGGACAAGGTGTGGTTCACGCGCCCAGGCCAGATCTACGACCACTGCGCGGGGCTCGAGGACGGCGTGATGGTCCGTCCCCAGGACAAGGCTTGATACAGCGGGAGGGCCGGCGCGGCACGGGCAGGCGTCGGCGCTCCTGGGTCATTGCATCGGCCCCGGCCGTAAACCCGCCGTCCGTCGTTGGCACCACGCCACAAAAGTCTTCGCCACACAACGGAAGACTCCGCATTCATTCGGCATCTTCCGTCATATTTGCGTAGATGCGCCGCAACATCCCCTTTGCTCCCAGACATATATCGATAAGAAGGAGGAGGTTGTGAATCTTCCCCTTTGTCTGTCTTGTTAAACAAAGATTGCTAACTCACAATTCGTTATAACTAGTCGGTTCATCCTTTTGGCCGACGACGTGAGGTAGTCGTTTGCAACTGGCTGAGGGGAACTCGGATGCAGGGTGCCGAACTTGAATATCTACACGGCCGCCTTTGCATTCCGCAGTGGCGGGATTTTCTCCATGCCCAGGCCGAGGAGTTTCGCGCGCATCTGTCGACGGCGGAACTGCGCGGATTGATGAATCGCGTCGGCCTGCGATTCGCCGCGCTTCACCCGCTGGGACCGTGCGCGAGCATCGCCGACTTGCGCGATGCCATGAACGCCGTATGGAAGCCGCTGGACTGGGGCCTGGTCGAACTCGACGACCGGGACAGCGCGGCCCTGGCGATCCAGCACTTCTGCTCGCCGCTATCCGCGGCCTTCGGCCAGGCACATCTCGATTGGACGCCAGCTTTCCTGGAAGGCGTGTATCAGGGATGGATGTCGGCGGCCGGGGCGGGCGATGCGCTGCGCGTGCGGCTGCTACAGGCCGCTCCCGGCACCGGCAGCCTGCGGTTCGTATTCTCGAAACAAGGTGGCACGGCATGAACCCCGACGACGACAACGACATCGCCCGGCTGTTCGCGCAGTTCGGCGGCGACCCCGGCTCCTATCAGGAGATCGCCACGGTGGCGGCCGCGCGGGAAGCGCGCGCACGCTGGCCCGTGCTGTCGACCTTCGATCCGCTGGCCGGCATCGCCGCACCGGCCGTGGGCGCGGACGATGCATCGGTCATCGCGCAGGCGGAACGAGCTGAAGCAAAGCGCTCGGCCGAAAGCGCGCAAGATCATGATGCCGGCGCGGACAAGCCTCGCGCGCAGTTCATGCCGCCGCGGCCCAAGCCGTTCAGCCGCGACGTACCGGATGCCTTCCTCGTCCCGATCGCCCCGGCGCCGGTGGAATCGCCCCCCGCCAGGGCGACGCATACGGCCGCGCATACGGTAGATGCGCCGCTGCCGAAACCCGCCGCGCTCGACGACGACGCCCACGAGGCAGCCGCGTCCGCCTTGGCCGCCGAACCGCCGGTCGCATCGATCCCGGCGTTGCGCGCCGAGCCGACGATCGCCCCTGCCCCCGGCCCCGAAGCGGCCATGCCCGCCGCCCCCGGCGACGCACCCGCGCCAGCCGCCGGCACCGATGCGTTCCGCCGCCTGGCCGCCCGCGATGATGCGCCGGCCGGCTCGCCGCGCCTGCCCGATTTGTTCAACCGGTTGCTGTCATCTTGAAAACGATCGCGGTGATATCCGCCAAGGGCGGCGTAGGCAAAACGACGATCAGCGCCAACATGGGCGCCGCGCTGGCCCGTATGGGCCATCCCGTCGTCACGGTCGACCTGGACCCGCAGAACGCGCTGCGCCTGCACGTCGACACCCCGCAGGGCGGCCTGGACGGGCTGGCCCGCGCCACCTTGTCGCATCGGCCGTGGGACGACGCGCGCGTGGCCGGCAAGCACGGCCTGGATGTGCTGCCGCATGGACAATTGCCGGAAACGGACCGCCAGCGACTCGAGCACCTGCTGCGCGACGAACCGACCCTCCTGGCGACGCGGCTGCGCGACATGCGCCTGCCCGACGACGCCATCGTCCTGATCGATACGCCGCCCGGTCCGTCGGTATATACGCGACAGGCGATCGCCGCGGCGGACCTGGTGCTGGCCGTGACGCTGGCCGACGCGGCTTCGTACGCCGCGCTGCCGGCCACCGCATCGATGGTCGAAGCCTACGGCGCGAAGAATGAAAGCGGCGAAACGCCCTGCGTCTATGCCATCAATCAGGTCGACCAGTCGCGCCGGCTGGCCAAGGACGTCATCCAGGTCATGCGCCAGAGCCTGGGAGCGCGCACGGTCGGCGTGATCCACGACGACGAGTCGGTGCGCGAGGCCCTGGCCTGCCACATGAACGTGCTGGACTACGACCCCCATGGCCGCGCCGCGCGCGACCTGCAGCAATGCGCCCAGCACGTGCTGACGCGCCTGGAAAATCCGCGGAGCCGCACGACATGAAGCGCCGGCAGCAATCCTTCCATTACCCGCCGGAAGGTCCCGCGCCCGGCGATCGCCTGCTGCAGCGCGGCGTGTGGGCCAGCCGCCCGTTGCGCGCGGCGATCGCCGTGCTGGCGGCCCTGCTCGTGTGGCTGACGATCGTCATCCCGCTGACGCTCGAACAACAGCTGGTGTTCTGCGTGGTGACCTTCCTGTTCGCGCTGTGCGTGCGCCGCGTGGCCGGCCAACTGACCGTACTGACGCTGATCGTACTGTCGTGCACGGCATCGCTGCGCTACATGTACTGGCGCCTGACCGCCACCCTGGACTTCGACAACCTGACCGATATGCTGTTCGGCTGGGGACTGGTGCTGGCCGAATGCTATGCGCTGGCCGTCCTGCTGCTCGGGTATCTGCAGACCGCCTGGCCGCTGCGGCGCAAACCGGTGCCGCTGCCCGGCGACAGCAGCCTGTGGCCGTCGGTGGACATCTTCATTCCGACCTACAACGAGCCGTTGAACGTCGTGCGGCAGACCGTCTATACGGCGCTCACCATGGACTGGCCGGCCGACAAGCTGCGCGTATACCTGCTGGACGACGGCCGGCGCACCGCCTTCCGGGAATTCTGCGAGGAAGTCGGCGCGGGCTACATCACGCGCGAAGACAACCGCCACGCCAAGGCCGGCAACCTGAACTGGGCACTGAAGCAGACGCAGGGCGAATACGTCGCCATCTTCGACTGCGACCACGTGCCGACGCGTTCCTTCCTGCAGATGTGCATGGGCTGGTTCCTGAAGGACGAGAAGCTGGCGATGCTGCAGACGCCGCACTTTTTCTTCTCCGCCGATCCTTTCGAGAAGAACCTGCGCACTGGGCGCGCCGTCCCCAACGAGGGCGAACTGTTCTACGGCCTGGTGCAGGACGGCAACGACCTGTGGAACGCGGCGTTTTTCTGCGGCTCCTGCGCCATCCTGAAGCGCGGCCCGCTGGAAGAAGTGGGCGGCGTGGCCGTCGAGACGGTGACCGAGGACGCGCACACCGCCCTGAAGCTGAGCCGCGCCGGCTACAACACCGCTTTCCTCGGCATTCCGCAGGCGGCCGGCCTGGCCACCGAAAGCCTGTCGGCCCACATCGGCCAGCGCATACGCTGGGCGCGCGGCATGGCGCAGATTTTCCGCGTGGACAATCCCCTGGCCGGCAAAGGACTGAGTTTCGGCCAGCGCCTGTGCTACCTGAACGCGATGCTGCACTTTTTCTACGGCCTGCCGCGCATCGTCTTCCTGACCGCACCCCTGGCCTACCTGTTCTTCGGCGCGCACGTGTTCCAGGCGTCGGCCTTGATGATCACCGCCTACGCGCTGCCGCATCTGCTGCATGCCAGTTTGACGAACTCGCGCATACAGGGGCGCTTTCGCCATTCGTTCTGGAACGAGGTCTACGAATCCGTACTGGCGTGGTACATCATGCGCCCGGTGATGCTGGCGCTGATCAATCCCAAGCTGGGCAAGTTCAACGTCACCGCCAAGGGCGGCGTGATCGAGCAATCCTACTTCGACTGGACGATGGCGCGGCCCTATATCGTGCTGCTGCTGCTGAACCTGGCGGGCATGGCCGCCGGCCTGGCGGCGCTGGTCTTCGGACACGGCGACACCGACGTCAAGACCACCATCTGCATCAACCTGGCCTGGACGGTCTACAACATCGTCATCACCAGCGCGAGCGTCGCCGTGGCGGCGGAGAACCGGCAGCTGCGCGGCGATCCGCGCGTCGCCGCGCAGCTGCCCGCCATGGTCAGGCTGCCCGACGGCAAGACCATCGCGTGCGAAACCAGCGACTTCTCGCAGACCGGGCTGGGGCTGGTCCTGCCCCGCGGCGCGCGGGTGGCGCTGCACGAACAGGTGCAGATATCGATCTTTCGCGGCCGTGAGGAAGGCGTCTTTCCCGCCACCGCCGTATTCAGCCGTGACGAAAGAGTGGGCCTGCGCTTCGATGCGCTAAGCGTCGCCCAGCAGGTCGAGCTGGCCCAGCTGACCTTCGCGCGCGCGGACACCTGGGCATCCGGGTGGGGCAATCGCAAGCCCGATGCGCCGCTGGCGGCCCTGCTGGAAGTCACGAAGATCGGCGCGCACGGCTTCGCGCTGCTGCTGCGCCATTTTTTCCACGAACGCTTCCGCGCGCACCGGCGCGCCGAGGCAGCCACGCCCGCCGTCGCGGCGCAAACCTCCACCGGCACTGCGAGAGATCGATGACCGTGTTCCACAATCGCGTCCACCGCGCCCGCCGCGGCCTGTGCGGCGCGCTCGCCGGCACGCTGCTGGCCGGCGCATTCCACAGCGCCGGCGCGGCGCCGTCCGACCCGGTGCCGGCCACGGGGACCGCCGCCGCGGCGGCTTCCGTGCCCACCGGGGCGCCGGCGGCGGATGGCTCGCGCACCTATTCGCTGACCCTGAAGCAGCTGGGCGCGCAGTATCCGCTGAATATGACGGGCGTGGATGGCACCAACGGCGTACCGTTCAGCGTGCGGGCGGACGAAGTCGTCACCGGCGCGAAGTTGAAGCTGGACTACGCCTATTCACCGGCACTGCTGCCGGACCTGTCGCACATCAACGTCATGGTCAACGGCGAAGTAGCCTACAGCATCCCCGTGCCGAAAGAAGATGCCGGGAAAAACCTGCAGCGCACCGTGGACATCCCGGCGCGCCTGATCACCGACTTCAACCGCCTGAATCTGCAGCTGATCGGCCACTACACGATGCAGTGCGAAGACCCGCTGCACTCCAGCCTGTGGGCCAACGTCGGCAACGAAAGCGTGCTGCAACTGACGGTGGCGCCGCTGCGCATGCGCAATGACCTGTCGACCCTGCCGCTGCCGTTCTTCGATCGGCGCGACGTGCGGCGGCTGGTGCTGCCCATGGTCTTCGCCGGCACGCCCGATCCGGCCACGCTGGAAGCCGCCGGCGCGCTTTCGTCGTGGTTCGGCGCGCTGGCGGATTATCGCGGCGCGCGTTTCCCCACGACGCTGGGGCAGTTGCCGAAGACCGGCAATGCCGTCGTGCTGATCGCGGGCGGCGCGGCCGTGCCCGGCTTGCAAGCCGGCGCCGTCAGCGCGCCCACCGTTTCCGTGGTGGACAATCCCAACGATCCGCACGGCAAGCTGCTGCTGGTCCAGGGACGCGACAGCGCCGACCTGAAGACCGCCGCCAACGCCCTGGTGCTGGGCGGCCAGACGCTATCGGGCCAGACGGCCACCATCACCAAGCTGCAGCCGCTGATGGCCCGCAAGCCTTATGACGCGCCGAACTGGCTGCCCAGCGACCGCCCGGTGAAGTTCGGCGAGCTGGCGGACGGCCGTGCGCTGAACGTCGCGGGCTATCGCCCGGACCTGATCCGTCTGAACCTGCGCGTGCCGCCGGACCTGTTCAACTGGCAGAACAAGCGCGTGCCGGTGGACCTGAAGTACCGCTATACGCCCAGGCCGACCAGCGACAAGTCGCTGCTGACGGTCAGTCTGAACAACCAGTTCGTGCAGGCCATCCCGCTGCCGGCCGTGGCCAAAGCCTCGATCGCCGATAAGCTGCTGCAGGATTCGATGCTGCCGGCGGAGAAGCGTCTGGAGCTGCCGCTGTTCCTGCTGCCGCCGCGCTCGCAGCTGCAGCTGTACTACTCCTACGACGTGCTGAAACAGGGCGATTGCAAGGACGCGCTGCTGGACAATGTGCGCGGCGCCATCGATCCGGATTCGACGATCGATATTTCGCATATCCCGCATTTCATCGCGATGCCGGACCTGAATGCCTTCGACACAGCCGGGTTTCCGTTCACGCGCATGGCCGATCTGTCGCAGACCACTGTGGTCCTGCCCGACCGGCCGTCGGAGTCGGACTACAGCGCCTACCTGACCCTGGTGGGCCACCTGGGCGCCTCCACCGGCTACCCCGCCACCGGCATTACCGTGGCACAACCGGGCCAGGCGGCCAAGCTGGCGGACAAGGACCTGCTGGTGATCGCCTCGGGCGACAACCAGCCGCTGCTCAAGCAATGGGCCCAGTACATGCCGGCCTCCATGGACGGCAGGGAAAAGCGCTTCAGCATATCGGACCTGGTCTATCGCACGACATCCTGGCTGGGCGCGCGGCCGCAGCCGCGCGACACGCTTTCGTTCAACAGCGATAGCGCGGACGCGATGCTGGCCGGATTCGAATCGCCGCTTACCGCGGGACGCAGCGTGGTGGTCGTGTCGGGCAACAAGCCGCAGGGCCTGTCCGACGCGCTGGACGTGCTGATGGACGATAGCAGCGACGACCGCGGCATCAAGGGTTCGCTGGCGCTGGTGCGCGGCAAGCAGGCGGAAAGCCTGCTGGCGGAAGACAGCTATTACGTCGGACGGCTGGGCCCGGTGGAATACGCGGAATGGTTCTTCAGCCGCCATATGCTGGTTTTCCTGGCCTGCTGCCTGCTCGGCGCGCTGCTGCTGGCGTCCGTGCTGTACTGGTCGCTGCACGCCCGCGCGCAGCGGCGCCTGAAGCGCTGATGGACATGCGACGGCCACGCACGCATTGCCTGCTCGCGCCCGGCGCCTGGCGGCGCGCGTTCGCCCTGCTGGCCCTGTGCGTACCCTGGGCCGCCGGCGCCGCGACCTGCGAGGCGCAGCCCTGGCCGCTCTGGGAAGACTTCCAGGCGCGTTTCATCCAGCCCGACGGACGCGTGCTGGACGCCAGCACCCCGCAGCGGCATACCTCTTCCGAGGGACAGTCGTACGGCATGTTCTTCGCGCTGGTGGCCGACGACCAGCCCACCTTCGATCGCCTGTGGCAATGGACCGAAGCCAACCTGGCGGGCGGCGATATCGGCAAGCGCCTGCCGGCCTGGTTCTGGGGCCACGCCCCGGACGGGACCTGGCGCGTGCTGGACGCGAACGCCGCCTCGGATGCCGACCTGTGGCTGGCGTACGACCTGCTGGAAGCCGCCAGGCTGTGGGGCAGGAAGGACTACGCGGCGCGCGGGCAGGCCCTGCTCGCGCGCATCGAAAAGGAAGAGATCGCGAATCTTCCGGGCCTGGGCAAAATGCTGCTTCCGGGCCCGATGGGCTTCGTCCTGCCGGGCGGCATTACACGCCTGAACGCCAGCTATCTGCCGCCGCCCGTGCTGCGCAGGCTGGCGACGGCGGGCCAGGCCGCGGTCTGGCATGACGTCGCGCGCAATACGCCCGCCGTCTACGCCGCCGGCCTGGACACCGGCTACGTACCGGACTGGGTGGCCTACGTCGCGCCCGCCGCGTCCGAAGCGAAGGCGCCGCACGGCCGCTTCGCCACCGATCCGCTCAAGGGGGACGTCGGCAGCTATGACGCCATCCGCGCCTATCTGTGGGCGGGCGTGACGCCCGACGACGATGCGCTGGCGGCACCTTTGCGCCAGGCGACGCGCGGGCTTGCCGCCGCGACCGCCGTACTGGGATATCCGCCGGAATCCGTTCGGACGGCCACCGGCGTCGCCGAGGGCACGGGCCAATTCGGCTTCTCCGCGGCGCTGCTGCCCTATCTGCAGGTCACGAACCGGACGGACCTGCTGGCCGCGCAGCGCGCGCGTGTGCTGGCGCTGCTTGAACAGGCCCGCGCCAAGGCCGATGCGACCGGTTCGCAGGCGCCTTACTACGACTATGTCCTGACGCTCTTCGGCCTGGGCTGGAGCGAAGGGCGCTACCGCTTCCGTACCGCCGGTACCGTACAACCTTCCTGGGAAAAATCATGCCGCCGCGTCTCAGCTCCCTAGCCGCCGGCCTGCTCGCCGCGTCCATGCCCCTGGCCGCATGGGCGCAGGACGGCGCCATCGACGTGCTGGTGAAACAAGGCCAGTACTGGCAACAGCGCAACAATGCGGAGCGCTCCGGCGAAGCCTGGCAAAAGCTGCTGCGCATCGATCCGAACCAGCCGGACGCGCTGTACGGCCTGGGCATCGACGCGGTCAAGGCCAACAAGCCGGCCGACGCGCGCAGATACCTGGATCGGCTGCGCGCGGTGGATCCCGACAGCCTGCGCGTGGCGCGCCTGAACCAGGCCATCGAACTGGGCAGCGGCGAAGGCAAGCGCATGCTGGAGCAAGCGCGGCTTGCCATACAGTCCAACGACCCCAACAAGGCCCTGGAAAACTATCGCGCGGCGTTCAAGAATGTCCCGCATCCCACGGGCGACATCGCGCTGGAATACTACAGCCGGCTCGGCTATACGGCGGCGGGACGCGCGGAAGCCTTGCGCAACCTGCAGCGCCTTTCGCGGGAAGATCCGGGCAATAACGAAATCCGCCTGAACATCGCGCAGATCACGGCGCTGGACGAAAAGCAGCGCGCGGACGGCATACGCGCCCTGGAAAAACTGACCAACCTGCCCGATGTGGGCGGCGCGGCCACCGAAAGCTGGCGCGAGGCGCTGGGCTATCTGGGCAATCCGCCGCGCAAGGCCGATGCGCCCCTGTTCGAAGCCTACCTGAAGGTGCATCCGGAGGACGACGAGATCCGCCAGCAGTACGCCAACATCGGCAAGGCGCCCGCCGCCGGCGCGGCGCCGGTCGATCCCTTGCGCGCGCGCACGGATGCCGGACTGCGCGCCATGAACCAGGGCAACATGGCCGCGGCAGAAACCGAGTTCAATGCCGTGCTGCGGGCCCGGCCCGACTACGCCGACGCGCTCGGCGGCCTGGGCGTGGTGCGCCTGCGCCAGCAGCGCTTCGACGACGCCAGTGCGCTGCTGGAACGCGCGGTGCGCAGCGGCGGCGCGCGATGGCAGACCGCGCGGGAGAACGCCGCGTACTGGACGCTGGTCACGCGCGCGAACGCGGCGCGGCAGGCCGGCGACACCGCCGGCGCCGACCGCCTGTTGCGGCAGGCCATGAAGGTGTCGCCGCGCGAGCCCGCGGCCGCCACCCAGCTTGCCGCCATCGCGGCCGGCGAGGGCAGGCTGGACGAAGCGGAACGGCTGTATCGCGGCGCCCTGGCGGTAGCGCCCGACGATGCCGACGCCCTGCGCGGACTGGTATCGGTGCTGGCCCGCAACGGCAAGGAGAGCGAAGCGCGCCGCATGGTCGACGGCCTGACGCCGGCCCAGCGGACGGCGGTCGGCAACGTCGGCATCCTGCGTGCCGCACTGGACGACGGCCGCGCCAAGGCCGCGCTGGCACGCGGCGACGACGCCGCCGCGCAGGCCGCGCTGCAACAGGCCGTCAAGGAAGATCCCGCCGATCCCTGGATACGCGTGTCGCTGGCGCGGCTGTATCTGAAAGCGGGGGATAAAGCGCGCGCGCTCGCCACCATGGATGAACTGACGGCGGCGCGGCCGGGCGACGACCAGGCCCTGTACGCGAGCGCGCTGATTTCCGCGCAAGCCAAGGAATGGAATCGGGCGCTCGCCACCTTGCGCCGCATCCCGGAAGCCGCGCGCACCGCCGACGTGACGCTGCTGGAGCGCCGCACCTGGGTCCAATCGCAGGCCGCGCTGGCATCGCGCATGGCCAAGAGCGGCCGGCGCAAGGACGCGCTGAACCTGCTGGCGCAAAGCACCGCCTACGCCGGACAGGACCCCGACATGCTTGGCGCCCTGGCGCTGGCCTACGTCGACGCGGGCGACACGCCTACCGGCACGGCCATGCTGCGCGACGCGATGGCGCGCGGCAATCCGCCGCCGGCCCTATCGCTGCAATACGCGTCCCTGCTGCTGAAGACGGGGCGGGATGCCGAACTGGTCGATGTGCTGCGGTCTCTGCAGCGGCAGCGCCTGAGCCAGGCCGACCAGGACAGTTTCGACAACCTGCGGGTACTGTATATCGTGCGGCAGGCTGAAGCCTTGCGCCAACGCGACGACCTGGTCGCCGCCTATGACATCCTGGCGCCCGTCCTGCAGGAACGACCCAACGACCCCCTGGTGGTCGGCACGCTGGCCCGCATGTACGCCAGCGCGCAGGAATACCCGAAGGCGCTGGATCTGTACAAGAAGCTGCAGCACAGCGATCCCGGCAACGTCGACGTGCAGCTGGGCGCCGCGCAAATGGCCAACCGCGTCAAGGACTACGACTACGCGGACAGCGCCGCGCAGAAGGCGATCGCGCTGGCGCCCGATAGCCCGGACGTACTGGCATCCGCCGCGCGCATCTATCGCGAACAGGGCAAGACGTCGAAGGCCGCGCAACTGCTGAAAGCCGCCTTGGCGGCTGAACAATCGGGCGGCAATGGCACGCGCGTGGCGAACGCCTCGCCCGCGGCGGGCAATCCCTTCATCGGACTGCCGGGACAGCGCACGCAATCGACCCTGGGCATGGCGCCGCTGCCGATGCCCGAAGCGCTGGCGAGCGCCGGCGCGGCCAGCGCCGGCCAGAGTGCCTATATCCCCGCCCCGGCTTCGTCGCTGCCACCGCCGGCGCCCTACCAGGCACCCGCGGGATCGGTGCAATACGCCTCTGCGGATACCGCTGCGCCGGGTTATGCGCCAACGGCAGGTTACGCACGCGCACCGGGCTACGCGCCGGCACCGGCTTACGCGCCGCCGGGCTACGCCGCCGCCCCCGGCTATGGGGCGCCGCGCGCGGACGGCTACGGATATGCGCAGGCCGGCGGCACGGGCGGCGGCCGCGCCGCGGCGCCCGCTGCCCAGCCCGCCGCACCGCCCTCCATACAACAGGAGCTGGACCAGCTCATGCGTACCGCGACGCCCTATGCGCAGGTCGGCCTGCTGGGCCGCAACCGCAACGGCGAATCGGGCATGGGCAAGCTCAACGACATCGAAGCGCCGTCCGAAGCCCGCCTGCCGGTGGGCGACGGCAATCTCACCTTGCGCGTCACGCCCACCACCCTGCAGGCCGGTTCGATCGGCCAAGGCTATGGCGCCAACAGCCGGTTCGGTGGCGGCCCGGCCGCGGCGCTGGCCCAACAGAACGGTACGACGGGATCGGCGGGATCGCAGAGCGACCATGGCGTCGGCCTGTCCGTAAGCTACGACACCAACGGCCTGTCCGCCGACCTGGGCACGACGCCCATCGGCTTTCGCTACACGAACGTGGTCGGCGGCGTGAAGCTGAACCGCCCGCTCAACGATAGCGGCCTGTCCTATACGGCCGAGCTGTCGCGCCGCCCGGTCACCGACAGCCTGCTTTCCTTCGCCGGCGCGCGCGATGCCCGCACCGGCCAGTCCTGGGGCGCGGTCGCGGCGACCGGCGTCCGGCTCCAGCTGACGCAGGACTATGGCGACTACGGCGTATATGGCTACGGATCCTGGCAGTCGCTGGACGGCCGCAACGTCGAATCGAACACCAAACTGGAAGGCGGGGTCGGCCTGTACAAGTACCTGCTGCGCGATACCGACTACCAGCTGACCAGCGGGCTGAACCTGATGGCCATGTCCTATGACAAGAACCTCAGCTACTTCACCTACGGCCAGGGCGGCTACTTCAGTCCGCAGGAATACTACGCGCTCAGCGTGCCGGTGAACTGGGCGCAGCGGCAAGGCAACTTCAGCTACCAGGTGCGCGGATCGCTGGGCCTGCAGTACTTCCATACAAGTTCATCGCCGTACTTCCCGACCAGCGGCAGCCTGCAGAGCGCCGCCAACGCGGCCGCGGCCATCGCCTATGCGCAAGGGCAGACCGGCTCGCCGGATGCCCGCTACGACGGCCAGAGCAAGACCGGCGTGGGCTACAGCCTGTCGACCAGCGCCGAATACCAGGTCGGCCCGCAGTTATTCCTGGGCGGCATGGCAGGCATCGACAACGCGCGCGACTACCGCCAATGGGTGGGCGGCCTGTATGCCCGCTATACCTTCGACGCCGTGCCGGGCGGCGTCAGCCTGCCCGCCAACACCTTTAAGTCGCCGTACATGCAGTAAAGGCCGCGCTCCGTTCCGCCCGCGCCACCGTATTCCTGTTTATTTTCGTAGAGAGATATTTATGCTACCTGCCGTTCTCGCCGGACTGTCCATCCTTATCGTGGGCGACAGCCACATGACCGTCCCCACGCACCTGATCACCACGCTGCACGACGACCTGGTGCAGCGGGGCGCGCACGTGCATTCGCTGGGCATCTGCGGCGCGAATGCCGGCGACTGGACCAAGGTCACGACCGGCACCTGCGGCGGCGCCGAACGCGTGGACAAAGGCCCGATCAAGGTCCTGGGCGCCAATCCGCAGACCCGGCCGATCAAGCAGCTGATCGCCACCGACAAGCCCAACATCGTCATGATCGTCATGGGCGACACCATGGCCGCCTACGACAAGCCGGACTTTCCCAAGACCTGGGCGTGGCAGCAGGTGACGGCGCTGACGGGCGATATCGCCGCCACCAACACGGCCTGCATCTGGATCGGCCCGGCCTGGGGCAGCGAAGGCGGCAAATTCGGCAAGACCTTCGCCCGCGTCAAGCTGATGTCCAGCTTCCTGGCGGCCAATGTCTCGCCGTGCGTCTACATCGATTCGCTGAACTTCTCCAAGCCGGGGCAGTGGGGCACGGTCGACGGCCAGCACTTCACCGCGCCCGGCTACAAGCAGTGGGGCGATGCCATCACCAAGGCCGTCCTGGAGCTGCCGCTGGTCAAGGGCATGGAGAAAAAATGATGCCCATCCGCCATTGCCTGCTGGCCCTCGCGCTGGCCGTGGCGCCCCTGGCCGCCGCCACCGCCGCCGAGACCCAGTTGTATGAAACCGGCCCGTCCGAAGACGCCTCGTTCCTGCGTTTCGTCAATGCCACCGCCACGCCCGTCACCGTGGTGCCGGACAACCGGCAGACACGCATCGTGCTGGATGCGGCCCGGCCGGCCACCGACTTCCTGCCGGTGAAGGCCAACAGCGCGATCGCCGGCGCGATCGAGCAGGGCAGCGCCCGCGCGGCGGTATCGGTGCGCGTGGCGCCCGGCGCCTTCGCCACGGTGGCCGTGCTGCCGGACGGCAAGGGCGGCATCAAGACCGTCACGGTGGCCGAACAGCCGGACGACTTCAACGGCCTGAAGGCGTCGCTGGCCTTCTACAGCCTGGATCCGTCCTGCGCGCATGCCGGCCTGCAGGCGGCGGGGCGGGGCATCGCCATCGTCGACGACGTCGCGACGGGCACGCTGAAGCGTCGCGCCATCAACCCCGTCGCGCTGTCGGTGCAGGCAGCCTGCGCGGGCCAGCCCGCCGGCGCGCCGCTGGACCTGGGCCAATTGCAGGCGGGCAAGCGCTATAGCGTCCTGGCGATCCCCGGATCGTCGGGCACCCGCTTGATACGCGTCGACGACACACTGGCGCGCTGATTCTCCTGGCGACATCGCGGGCCGCCGCCATCGATCCGCGGCCCGGGCTTATCCTGTATCCGGTCACTCCATGGTTTTCGCGTCGCTGGAATTCCTGACGCTGTTCCTGCCAGCGTTCCTCATCGCCTACGTCCTGGCGGGCGTGGGGGGTGGCCGCGCCGTGTACCGGCGCAACGCCGTGCTGCTGGCATCCAGCTGGGTGTTCTACGGCTGGTGGAGCCCGGAATTCCTGTTCCTGTTCATCGCCCTGACGCTGCTGGGCTGGTTGGGCGGGATCCTGATCGACAAGGCGGGCGACGGCCGCCGCCGCGGCTGGACGCTGGCGATACTGATCGGCATCGCGCTGGGCACGCTGGGCTGGTACAAGTACGCCAACATCGTGGTCGATACGCTGAACACGGCGATCGGCGCGGCCGGCGGGCATCCCGTCGGCTGGCAGCGCGTCGTGCTGCCCATCGGGCTTTCCTTCATCGTCCTGCAGTCGATTTCCTACCTGATCGATGTGTACCGCCGCACGGTGCCGGCCGACTACAGTTTCGTGACCTTCGGCGCGTACCAGGCGATGTTCGTCCACTTGATCGCCGGCCCGATCATCCGCTACGACTGGGTCAAGCGCGAGCTCATCGCGCGCACGGTGGACTGGCCGCAGTTCGCGCTGGGCGCGCGGCGCTTCATGATCGGCATCAGCATGAAAGTGCTGATCGCCGATACGCTTGCGCCATTGGTCGACACGGCCTTCGCGCTGCCGCATCCTTCGCTGGCCGATGCCTGGCTGGGCTGCCTGGGCTATACGCTGCAGTTGTTCTTCGATTTCGCCGGCTACAGCGCCATGGCCATCGGCCTGGGACTGATGCTGGGATTCCACTTCCCGGAGAACTTCCTGCATCCCTACCTGGCGCGCAGCATCCAGGACTTCTGGCGGCGCTGGCACATATCGCTTTCCACCTGGCTGCGCGACTATCTGTATATCCCGCTCGGCGGCAATCGCCACGGCGTCGCGCGCACCTACCGCAACCTTCTTCTGACCATGGCCATCGCCGGCCTGTGGCATGGCGGCGACAGCTGGAATTTCCTGCTGTGGGGCATCGCGCACGGCCTGGCGCTATGCGCCGAGCGCCTGTGGATCAACAGCGGCTTGCCCGCGCTGCCGCGCCTGCCCGCCCGCGTGCTGACGCTGCTGTTCGTCATGCTGGCGTGGACCATCTTCCGCGCCCATACTTTCGATGGCGCGCTGGCCATGTACGCGGGCCAGTTCGGCCTGCACGGCATCGCCCTGGGCGACGAGATGCGGCTGGCGCTGCGGCCCGTCCACGTCATGACGATGGCGCTGGGCATTTTCTGCGCCTTCGCGCCCGCCCTGGCTCCATGGATGGAGCGCTTCCGGAATCCGGCCGTGCTGACCGCGGGCGCGCTGTGGCCGGTCATGGGTTTTCTGTTTTCCTTCGCGCTGATCGCCAGCCGCGGCGCCGTGCCGTTCCTGTACTTCCAGTTCTGAGCCATGACGCCAAGCGCTCCTCCCATCGACCATCCCAGTCGCATCGCGCGCTGGACGAGCCAGCTGGCCGGCGCGGCGCTGGTTCTCTTCCTGCTGGCCGGCCTGGTCACAACCGTCGTCCAGGCCGCCCGCGGCACGCTGGATCTGCTCCCGCAAGGCTTCACCTGGCCCGCTTTCATGCGCGGCGACACCACCCGCGCGCTGGCCCACGCCCTGTCCGATGCGCCGCTTCCCGCCGAGTCCGCCAGGCTGGAACGCGGATTCAGCTGGGTCGTGGCCGGCGACCTGGGTCCGCGCGTCCGCCAGGGCTGCCCGGGGTGGCTGTTCCTGACCGACGAGTTCATGCGCTATCCGCACGCGGAAGACAACGCGCTATCGCGCGCGCGGGAAGTCGGACGCGTCAAGGACGAATTGGCCGCGCGGCATATCGCGCTGGTCGTGGCGGTCGTGCCTGACAAAAGCCGCATCGCCGCCGATCGCCTGTGCGGCCTGCAGCGGCCCGCGGCATCCGCGCCGCGCCTGGATCGCTGGGTCGCGCAACTGCGCGCCGAAGGCGTGGACGCCGTGAATCTGGCGCCGGCCCTGGCGGCGGTCGATGGCGCTGGCGATAACGCTAAAGGTGGTAACGATGGCCGCGGCAACGGCGGACTCCAAAGGGACGACCGCGGCGGCAACATGTCCGGCGCCTATCTGCGCACCGACACCCATTGGAACGAAGCGGGCGCGGCGCGGGCCGCCGCCGAGCTGGCCCAGGCAATACGCCGGACCGGCGTGAAGGTGTCCCCTCGCACGGACTGGACCGTGCAGAGCGGCATCAAGACCGTGCCGGGCGATCTGATCCGCCTGGCCGGCCTGGACTGGCTGCCCCCGGCCCTGCAACCGCCGCCGGACATCACGCGCGTGTCCGTCTTCACCCAGGCGCCCCAGCCCGCGGGCACGAGCGACGCCGACGATCTTTTTGGCGATAGCAATCTGCCCAACACCGCGCTGATCGGCACATCCTTCTCGCGCAACGGCAATTTCGTGCCCTACCTGGAACGGGACCTGCACGCACGCGTTCCCGATTTCGCGAAGGACGGCGGCGACTTCGCCGGGGCCGCCAATGCGTACTTCGGCGGCGCCGCCTTCAAGCAGACACCGCCGAAACTGCTGATCTGGGAAATTCCCGAACGCGTGATCGAGGCGCCGCGCAATGGCGACACGATCGCGCTCGGTCCGCGTTGACACGTATTGCCACGGCCAGTTGCCGGTGCCTTGCTGCCAGTGCCTTTACCCCAGCGGCCTTTACCGCCAAGCGCCTTTAACGCCAGCAGTCTTTGGCGCTAGGAACCTTCGCGCGACGCCGTGGAAGGATTCGGCGTGCACGCCGATGCGCCGCCCAACGTATTGCGCACCCATACCAGCTCGGCGGCGATCGCCACCGCGATCTCGGCCGGCGTGCGGCTGGCGATACGCAATCCCACCGGCCCATGCAGGCGGCCGATTTCCTCGTCGGAAAGATCGAACAGGCGCAAGCGTTCGCGGCGCTTGGCCTGGTTGGGCGCCGAGCCCAGCGCGCCCACATAGAAGGCGGGCGACTTCAGCGCTTCGAGCAAAGCCATATCGTCCAGCTTGGGATCGTGCGTGACCGCCACGATGGCGGTGCGTTCGTCCGTGCCGATCTCATTCACCGTGTCGTCCGGCATCGAAGTCAGCAGGGTCACGTTCGGCAGGTTCCAGTCCGCGAAAAACTCTTCGCGCGGATCGCATACCATCACGTGGAAATCCAGCGCCGAGGCAATCTCGCTCAGCACCCGGGCCGTCTGGTTGGCGCCGATGATCAGCAACCGCCAATGCGGGCCGTAGACCGAACGAAACGTGCGGCCATCGAAGTCCGGACCGTCGATAGGACTGGCCGGGGCCAATGAACAGACCCCCGTCTGCAGATCGACGGTACGCATCACCAGTCGATGCGCGCGCACGTCCGCCAGCACCGGATCCAGCCACACCGTATCCAGCAGCGGCTCCACCACCAGGCGCAGCGTGCCGCCGCAGGGCAGGCCGAAACGCGCGGCCTCTTCGCTGGTGATGCCGTACGTCACCCGGTCTGCCATATCCGGCAGCGTGCCCGCCACCGCGCGCGCGATCAGGTCGTCTTCCACGCAACCGCCCGACACGGAGCCGACCAGCCTGCCGTCGCCGCGCAATGCCGCCAACGCCCCTGCTTGCCGGGGTGCCGAACCCCAGGTCTGTACAACGGTAATCAGGTGTACGCGATGGCCTTCCGCGACCCAGTCGCGTGCGTGCTGCAATACATCGATATCCAGGGAATTCATGAAGCGCCCTTCCGAGAGGCCCTTAAAGCCTGCCGCGCCCAGCGTCGCGGCACGACGTGTGAGGGCGCCCCCCTTTACCGGGGCGCCGCCGGGAACGGTTACTTTACAAGAGGCGGCCATGAGCGTCGATGCCGGGCCGTGGAGACCGCGCCGGGCACCCAAAAAAAAATCGGCCCTCGCGGGGAGGGCCGATGTACTGCACCGAGAGGACTGCCACTTACAGCACCCCCGCCTCTCGCCGGGGGAACCGTCCATCCGTACGGGCATGAACGGCCGGACTTCCTGATGGCGCGGTCCGCGACACTTGCCGGACCCCGATGCTGACCGGTCACCCGATCGCGCGATCACGCCACCCGTGGCTGGATTCGCCGTCGGTGCTTACGCACCTTCGAA